>NZ_MTHE01000029.1:0-9069 GCF_001956865.1 Brevundimonas sp. ZS04 | reverse complement strand
TCCTCCGCCCGCTCCTCCGGCCATCCCCAGCGCGACATCCGCCGAATATCTGCGCAACTGGGGCGTCGGAGACGTCGGCGCCATGAGCGCCTGGCAGAGAGGCGCCACCGGTCGCGGCGTGACCGTCGCCGTGGTGGACAGCGGCATCAAGCTGAACCATCAGGATCTGGGGGTGAACGTCTCTCCCCTGTCGACCGATGTGGTGCCCGGCCGCAACCAGCCGCAAGGCGCGGACGACCACGGGACCAATGTCTCCAGCATCATCGCCGCGCCTTTCAACGGCTTCGGCACCGTCGGCGTCGCCTTCAACTCGACCATCTTGTCGATTCGCGCCGATGTCAGCGACTGCACGGACCCCGACGACAAGGTCTGTTTCCGATCATCCGACCTGGTGCGCTCTTTGGACTACGCGGTTCAGAACGGGGCCAAGATCATCAATCTGTCCCTGGGCGGCGAGACGCCTCTAGGCTCCCAATTCGAAGCGGCCCTGCAGCGCGCGGTAAACGCCGGGGTCATCTTCGCCATCGCCGCCGGCAATGAGGCGGGCGCCAATCCCGAATGGCCTGGCCGATACGCCAGCGACCCGCGCTTCGCCGGCTCCATCATCGTCGTCGGCGCCCATGATCGCGCGCGCCAACTGGGCGCTTTCTCCAATAAGGCAGGCGTTTCGCAGGGCGTCTATCTGACGGCGCCGGGCGTCGATGTGATCGTAGGCTGCGAAGGCGACGGCTGCTGGCGGGTCAACGGCACCTCCTTCGCCTCGCCCGCCGTGGCGGGCGCCCTGGCCCTGCTGCTGGAGGCCTTCCCCAATCTGACGGGACGGGAGGCGGTGGACATTCTGCTGCGCACCGGGGCGGATCTCGGCGACGCGGGGACCGACGTCACCTTCGGGCGCGGAGCCCTGGATATCGCCCGCGCGTTCCAGCCCGTCGGCGCAACCGCCTCGCCCATGGCGGCCGGCGCATCAGTGAACATCGCCTTGGCGCCCGGCGCCCATGTCGGCGGGCCGTTCGGGGACGCGATGGGTCGGACCGGGGCGCTGAGCACCATCGCCTACGACGAGTATGAGCGGCTCTTCCGCGTCGACCTGGGCCTGGCCTACGGCTCTGCCCCGCGCCGCAGCTGGCAGCCCGAGACGCCGACGCCCATGCGCCAGTCGCAGGTGTCGCTGGATGCGCCGGGCGGGACGCGACTGTCCCTGGCCGCCGCCGCGCCGGTCGAACTGCCCGAGCCGGTCGTGGCGCGCTACGGCCCCTATGACGCGCCGTGGCTGGGCGACGAGCCGCGCAGCGAGGCCCTGTTCGACGTTCAGGCCGGGCGGATGTCGTTCGCGGCGTGGCAGGGTCAGGGCGGGGCGCGCTCGCCGTTCCGCAGCGGGTCCGGCGACGGCTTCGTGGCGCTGAGCCAGGCCGACCACGCCCTGCGCGGAGCGATGCATTTCGGCGCCTTGACCTTCAGCGCCGAGAGCGGGTCGGGCGACCGGCGCGCGCCGCTGCGTCCGGTCGAGCGCGACGCCTCGACCTACGCCCGCGCGGGGCTGGACTGGCGCGCCGAGAACGGCGGCCTGTCGTTCAGTCTCGGGGCTCTGGACGAGCGGATGGGGCCGCTGGGGGCCTATCTGCCGACGCAGTCGGACTTCGCCCTGCCGTCGCGGACGCGCTTTGCGGCGGTCGGGGCGGACGTGGATCTGGGGCGCGGCTTCATCCTGTCGGGCGAGGCGGGCTTCGGCCGCACCGAGCTGGAAGGGCGGTTCCTGCACCTGTCGACCCCCGCGATCAGCTCGACGTGGCGAGCGTCGTTGCAGTCAACCTGTCCGACGTGGTCCTTCACCAAGGCCCTGGGCTGCCGCAGTCTGACGTGGGAGATTTCCCAGCCGCTGCGGATCGAGGACGGGACGTTCAGCGCCTATCTGGCCGACGCGCCGCTGGACTATTTCGACCCGGTGACCTTCTCGGAACGGCGCTTCTCGGCCGCGCCGTCGGGGCGGCAGATCGACTTCAGCGTGCGCAGCCTGCACGCCCTGCCCGGCGGCTCCTGGCTGCAGCTCGAGGCCGTGGCCAGCCGCGAGGAGCAGCACCGCGCGGGCGCCCCGACCGGCTACGCCCTGCTGGGCAGTTGGCGGCGGGGGTTCTGAACTTCCCGCCCACCCCGGCGTCCGCCGGGATGAGCGGGGGTTATAGGGCGCAAGAAAAAGGCCGACGATCGCTCGCCGGCCTTTCCTGCTCCGCCTGTGGCGTCGTGCTTAGGCGCGCTCGACGCATAGGGCCACGCCCATGCCGCCGCCGATGCACAGGGTGGCCAGACCCTTCTTGGCGCCAGAGCGCTTCATCTCGTGCAGCAGCGTCGTCAGGACGCGCGCGCCCGAGGCGCCGACCGGGTGGCCGATGGCGATGGCGCCGCCGTTGACGTTGACCTTGGCCGGGTCGAGACCCAGCTCCTTGACCACGCACAGCGACTGGGCGGCGAAGGCTTCGTTGGATTCGATCAGGTCCAGATCGGCGACGGTCCAGCCCGCCTTCTCCAGCGCCTTCTTCGAGGCCGGGATCGGGCCGGTGCCCATGATGGCCGGGTCGACGCCCGCGGTGGCCCAGGAGGCGATGCGGGCCAACGGCTCAAGCCCGCGCGCCTTGGCTTCATCGGCGCTCATCAGCACCAGGGCGGCGGCGCCGTCGTTGATGCCCGAGGCGTTGGCCGCCGTCACCGTGCCGTCCTTGACGAAGGCGGGCTTCAGCTTCTCCATCGCCTCGAGGGTCGCGCCGTGGCGGATGTATTCGTCCTGATCCACGACCACGTCGCCCTTGCGGGTCGAGATGGTGACGGGAACGATTTCGTCGGCGAACTTGCCCGCCTTCTGGGCGGCCTCGGCCTTGTTCTGCGAGGCGACGGCGAAGGCGTCCTGAGACGCGCGGTCGATCGACCATTTGGCGGCGATGTTCTCGGCCGTCTGGCCCATGTGATAGCCGTGGAAGGCGTCGATCAGGCCGTCCTGAAGCATGCTGTCCTTGAAGGCCAGTTCGCCCATCTTCTGGCCGTTGCGCAGCTGGGCCGTGTGCGGCGACTGGCTCATGCTTTCCTGACCGCCGGCGACGACGATCCTGGCGTCGCCCTGCACGATCTGCTGATAGGCCAGGGCCACGGCGCGCAGGCCCGAACCGCACAGCTGGTTCAGGCTCCAGGCCGGGGTTTCGTTGGCCAGACCGGCGCCGATGGCCGCCTGACGCGCCGGGCCCTGGCCCGCACCCGCCTGCAGCACCTGGCCCAGGATCACCTCGTCCACATCGGAAGCGGCCACGCCTGCGCGCTCCAGCGCCGCCTTGATGGCGACCTCGCCCAGCTTGGACGCCGGAAGGGTCGACAGGGCGCCGAGGAAGGAGCCGACCGGCGTGCGGGCGGCGGAGACGATGACGACGTCAGTCATTTTATTCACTCCCTGGAGAAATTCTTTGCGCGAGGTTGTGCCGCATTCGCAGGCGCACGTCACCTGTTGCGATGCAGCAATCAGCAAAACGTCATCGCCGCGCCGCACCATCGGCCGGGAACGATGCCCCATGCTGCGCTTTCAGAAAGGGAAGGAGACGTGATCTTGCCGAAAGCCTCACCATGCTGAAAGCCCTCGCCCGCCGCATCTGCACCCCCGACGATCTGGACATGATCGAACACTACCAGACGCGGGCCGAGCGCCTGGCCGATCTGTGGGTGCACGCCGTAGGCCTGGCGCTGGCGGCGGCGGGCGGCGTGGTTCTGGCCGTTCTGGCCAGCGTCTATGCGGGCGTAGGCGCGGCGGTGTCGACGGGGATCTACGCCCTGTGTCTGGTGGCCATGCTGACGGCCTCGACCGTCTACAATCTGACTCACCCGTGCGCGGCGCGGCCGGTGCTGCGACGGTTGGACGAGGCGGCCATCTTCCTGATGATCGCGGGCAGCTACACCCCCTTCACCGCTGTTCGGTTCGAGGGGGCCTGGTCCGTGGGCTTCACCCTGGCGGTGTGGACCATGGCCATCGTCGGGGCAGGAGTGAAGATGCTGGCGCCGCGCCTGTCCGACGCCTTCTGGAGCGTGATCTACGTCCTGTTCGGCTGGGTGGCGGTGTTCGCGCTGAAACCGATGATCGAGACCGTGCACCCGCTGGCGCTGGGCCTGCTGGTCGCGGGCGGGCTGATCTATACGGCCGGGGTCTTCGTCTTCATCAGCCAGAAGGTGAAGTTCCGCCGCGCCATCTGGCACGGCTTCGTCGTCACCGGCGCGGGCGTGCACTGGGCCGCCGTGCTGATCGGCGTGGTGCTGGTCCAGGCCTGACTCCCCGCGTCAAAGACGGGACTCGCCTTCGCGCGCGCAATGCGGGATGCTTGGGCGTTGCAACATCGCGAGAACAAGCGTGACCGACAAGAAATCCGAGGGCGGAAAAACCCGTGACGGCATGGTCGTCATCAAGAAGTATGCGAACCGGCGGCTCTACAACACCGCCACCAGCGCCTATGTGACGCTGGACGATCTGGCCCGCATGGTGCGCGAGGGCGTGGAATTCGTCGTCTATGACGCCAAGACCAACGACGATCTGACGCGCCAGATCCTGACCCAGATCATTTTCGAGGAAGAAAGCCGCGGCGAGGCCCTGTTGCCGGTGCAGTTCCTAAGTCAGCTGATCGGCTTCTACGGCAACTCCATGCAGGGGGTGCTGCCGTCGTATCTGGAGATGTCGCTGGATACGTTCACGCGCCAGCAGGAGCAGCTGCGCGGCCAGTTCACGCGCGCCTTCGCCGCCGCGCCCGGCGGCAATCTGATGGAAGAGGCCGTGCGCCAGAACATGGCCATGTTCGAGCGCGCCATGCGGATGTTCCCCGGCTTCGCCTATGGCCGCCCCGAAGGCGAGACGGCCGAGACGCCCGCCGCTGAACCCAAGGCTGAAGCGGCCAAGGAAGGCGCCGCGCTGGACGAGATGCGCCGCCAGATGGACGAGATGCGGGCTCAGATCGACCGCCTCGCCCAGTCCAAGGGCTGAGGCCGAGGTGGCGGATGAAATCCGTCCCATCGGCGCGTCGGGGCCGCTGAACGACCCTGTCGTGGACGATCGCCGCGAAGGCGACCGCCGCCATCGCGAGCGGCGGCGCGCGCGCGCCTTGGTCCCGACCGAGACCGAAACGTCGGAAGAGGCGGCCGATCCTGCCGCCTCCTCGGCAAAGCCTGCCGTCACACCGCCCCCGCCGCCCGCCGCCTTCGCCGCCCAGGTGCTGGGTCAGTCGGGACAGAAGCGCGGATTGAAGGGCGGGGCGCCGGTGCTGGATGCGGCGCGCACCACCTATCTGGGCCGGGAATATTCGGGACGGCATGACCGGCGCCCCTCGCCGGGGCGGTCGCGCAAGACCGAGATCTGACAGCGTCTGGCGCGCGACTTGCGTAGGCCGAGGTTCAACCGCCTTCGGACCGCGCCATGCCCGCCGTTTTCAGCCTTACCGCCCGCCTGTTCGACGTCACCGTTGTGGCGGTGATTTTTTTAGCGTTCAGCTAGAGAGCGCTCATCCCGGCGGAAGCCGGGATCCAGTAAGAGCCGCTAACTCGGCGGCATATGTCAGCGGGGTAGCAAAAGCACTGGGGTCCAGACTTCCGCCGGGATGAGCGGGTAGAAAGCGCGTACCTTAGAACTCGCTGATCGCCCCCGGACGGCGCGAGCGGGACTTCAGCCACATCACGCCCAGCAGGTCCGAAAAGGACGCCCGCAGCCGCCCCCAGTTGGTGTATTTCGACCGGCCCGTCTCGCGGTGGCGGTGGTCGACGTCGAGGTAGCGGTTCTCATACCCCTCGCGGATCATCAGGGCCGGCAGGTAGCGGTGGATGTGATCGAAGTAGGGCAGCCGCAGGAAGACGTCGCGGCGAAACGCCTTCAGCCCGCAGCCCGTGTCGTCGGCGTCGTCGCCCAGCAGCTTCTTGCGGATGCGGTTGGCCCATAGCGACGCCTGGCGCTTGGCGTTGGTGTCCTGACGCTTGGCGCGCACCCCGCCGACCAGGGCGACGTTGGGCGGCGCGGCCAGCAGGGCGTCGGCAAGACGCGGCGCATCGGCGGGCGGGTTCTGGCCGTCGCCGTCCAGCGTCACCACGATCGGCGCCCGCGCGGCCAGGACGCCGGTGCGCACCGCCCGGCTCTGCCCTGCGTTGGTCCCGTGCGACAGCACCCGCAGGGCGGGCAGTTCGGCCATCGCCGCCCGCAGCTCGGCCAGGGTCGTGTCCCGACTAGCGTCGTTGACGAAGATCATCTCATAGGACCGCCCGGCGAAGGCCTCGGCGATTTCGCGCGCCAGAGGCACGGCGGCGCCGGATTCATCATGCACGGGCACGACGACGGAAATGTCAGGCGAGGAAGCGGAGCGGTCGATCATCGACGCTCTTTAGCGCACGCCGCGCCTCGGCGAAACGGCGTGTCCACAGTCGATGAAGAAGCTGAAGCTTCCGGGCGCCGCATCCGGCGTGATACGACAGCGGCATGAACCGCCCGAACCTGGATCATTACATCGCCGGCTGGCGCGGCCCTGTCCTTGCGGCCCTGCTGGCCCTGATCGCCGGCCTGCCCAGCCTGCTGCTGCTGCCGCCGCTGGATCGGGACGAGAGTCGTTTCGCCCAGGCGACGGCCCAGATGCTGGAGGGCGGCGACTATGTCGACATCCGCTTCCAAGACGATCCGCGCTGGAAGAAGCCCATCGGCATCTACTGGATGCAGGCCGCCGCCGTGGCCGCGACCTCGGACGTCGAGGACCGCAACATCCAGCCCTATCGCCTGCCGTCGCTGCTGGGGGCCATGCTGGCGGCCTGGGCCGTGGCCTGGGCGGGCGCGGCCCTGTTCGGCCAAAGGGCGGGCTTCCTGGCGGGCGCCATGCTGGGCGCGACCTTCCTGCTGTCGACCGAGGCGGGCATCGCCAAGACCGACGCCATGCTGGCGGGCCTGACCACCCTGTCGATGGCGGCGCTGGCGCGCATCTACATGTCCACGCGGGCGGGCGAGAAGGCGAACCGGCTGCACAAGCTGCTGTTCTGGGCGGGCATCGGCCTGTCCATCCTGATCAAGGGGCCGATCGGCCTGCTGGTCGTGGCCCTGACCATCATCGCCCTGTCGCTGTGGGATCGGAACATCAAGTGGCTGGGCCAACTGGGCTGGGGCTGGGGGTTGCCGCTGGTGGCCCTGCTGGTCGGGCCGTGGGCCATCGCCATCACCATCGCCACCGACGGCGGCTTCTGGCGCGAGGCCATCGGCGGCGATCTGGCGCCCAAGATCGCGGGCGCCCATGAAAGTCACGGCGGCTTCCCCGGCATGTATGTGCTGCTGTCGCCCCTGCTGTTGTTCCCCGTCACCCTGATGCTGCCGGCCGCCCTGTCGACCGGCTGGCATCGCCGCGCCGAGCCCGCGATCCGCTTCGCCGTCTGCTGGCTGGTCCCGGCCTGGCTGATGTTCGAGCTGGCCCCGACCAAGCTGTGGCACTACACCCTGCCGACCTTCGGGGCGATCGCCCTGCTGGCCGCCGCCGCCCTGACACAGCCGATCGGCAAGGTCTCGCGCGTGACCGGCGCCTTGCTGGGCCTGTTCGCCGCCGTGGTCATCTGCCTGATCACCGTCTACGGCCTGACAGAGTTCGGCCGCTCGACCGCCCAGACCTGGGCCACGGTCACCATCGTCTTCGCCGTCATGGCGGCCGCCGTGGGCGGCTTCCTGCTGGTCAACCGCGCGGCCATCACCGGGTTGCTGATCGCCATCGCCTTCGGCGTTCTGGCGCATGCGGGCCTGGCCGGGACCATCCGCCAACTGCGCCCGCTGTCGATCGCGCCGCGTCTGGTGCAGACGCTGGACTCGGCCGAGCTGAACCCGGCCCAGGGCCGTTATCCGGGGCCGGTCGCCATCACCACCTTCCATGAGCCCAGCTTCGTCTTCCTGACCGGCAAGGACACCCAGCTGACCGACGGGGCCGGAGCCGCGCGCGCCCTGGCCGAGGGTCGCCCCGCCATCGTCGAGACCCGCGACGACGAAGCCTTCCGCCGCGCCCTGGCCGATCTCGGCGCCGCCGGGCGCGCCGTCGGCGTGGTCAGCGGCCACAACTATTCCTCGGGCGACGACGTGCGCCTGACCGTCTACGCCCCCGCCGGATCGGGCCAAAGGAGCACGAACCAGGGGAGCCCCCGCCAATGAGCCGCTTCATCCAGATCGTGGAGGTCGGCCCGCGCGACGGCCTGCAGAACGAGAAGACGGTGCTGGAGCCCGCCGTCCGCGCTGACTTCGTCCAGCGACTGGAGGCGGCGGGAGCCAGACGCATCGAAGCTGTCAGCTTCGTCCACCCTAAATACGTGCCCCAGATGGCGGGCGCCGAAGAGGTCATGGCCGCCCTGCCCCGCACTGAGGGCCGCAGCCGTATCGGCCTGGTCTTGAACGGCAAGGGCTATGACCGCGCTCTCGGCACGGCGGTGGACGAGGTCAACGTCGCCATGTCGGCCACCGACGGCTTCGGCCTGAAGAACCAGGGCCTCAGCGTCGGCCAGCAGGTGCAGATGCTGTCCGACATCATCGCCGGCCGCGCCAATGCAGACGGCGCGCCGGGCGCGACGCCCAAGCTGTCGGCCACCCTGTCCTGCGTCTGGGGCTGTCCGTTCGACGGCGAGGTCTCGGTCGAACAGGTCAGCGACCTTGTCGCCCGCATCGCGGCGCTGGGCGCCGAGGAAATCGCCCTGGCCGACACCATCGGCGTGGGCGATCCCTGGAGTGTGACGAAAAAGGTCGAGGCCGCACGCAGGGCAGCCCCCGACGCGACCCTGCGCCTGCATTTCCACGACACCCGCAACACCGGCCTGGCCAACGCCTACGCCGGGGTAGAGGCCGGGGTGGACATCCTCGACGCCTCCGTCGGCGGCATCGGCGGCTGCCCCTTCGCGCCAGGCGCCACCGGCAACATCGCCACCGAAGACCTGGTCTACATGCTGGAACGCGCCGGCTTCTCGACCGGCTATGATCTGGACGCTCTTATCACGACCGCACGCTGGATCGGCGACCAGGTCGACAAGCCCCGCCTCAGCGCACTGAGCCGGGCGGGCGGGTGG
>NZ_MTHE01000028.1:0-11924 GCF_001956865.1 Brevundimonas sp. ZS04 | reverse complement strand
CATCCTCCCACGGCGGGGTGTAGGCGTCGGCCTCGTCGGCATAGGCGTCCGCATCGTCGGATGCGTCTGCGGCGGGGGCAAAGGCGGCCTGGGGCTGCATGGGCGCCGCGAGGGGGCCGTCCGCCTCCATCTCTTCGGCGTCGGGCAGGCGATGGCGCGGCTTGCGGGCCGGGGCGGCGGGCTCGGCGGCGGCGCGCGGGGCCTTGCCCGATTTGGCGGTCTTGGCCGGTCTTGCGGCGCGGGCCTCGGCGCCCTTCTGGGCGGCCCAGCCGGCGGTGTCGGTGAAGTCGCGCAGGCGCAGGCCTACGGTATAGGCCAGGCTCCACAGCGCCAGGATCACGAACAGCACGCCCAGGATGATGCGCGCGCCGGGGATTTTCAGGGCGCCCAGACCGTTGGCGGCCAGGCCGGTGACGGCGTCGCCCCACAGCCCGCCCATGCCCGCCGCCAGCGGCCATTTCGCGGGCGCCACCGGGGCCGACAGGGCGGCCGACAGCAGCAGCACGCCCGCGACGGCGCAGAAGATCTTGAACGGCGTCGGCTGCAAGCGGTGCTGCAGGGCGTCGCCGATGGCCACGGCCAGCCCGAAGGCGATCAGCAGCAGGACGGCCGGCCAGGCCGCCAGTCCCAGCGACTGCATGATCAGATCGGCGAAGGTCGCGCCCGCGCCGCCCAGCCAGTTGGTCGGCGCCTGGCTTGATGCGGCGTTCCAGCTGGGATCGGCCGGATTCCACGAGATCAGGGCCACCAGCAGAAGGGCGGCCAGCATGGCCTGCAGCACCCCTCTGAACCGCACGGCGAAGGGCGCCGCCCAGACGATGCGGACGGTGCTCCAGACGCGATGGCCGAGCGCGAGGGCGGCGGACATGAAGGCAAACCCCTGAAGGGACTGAAAGCGAGACTCCGGTCCTTAGTGCCCTGCATAAGGTTAAAGCGGCATTTACCAGCCTGGCCTTTGCGGGCTGTGATGAGCCCTTATGTCCCATCAGGCAGGCGGGCTTGTGGTGGCGTGAAGTGCGATAGGGGCCTAGAACGACAGCATGAGCGGATCGGACGACTACGACATCATCATCGCCGGCGCAGGTCTGGTCGGAGCGACCTTTGCGCTCGCGGCGGCGCAGGGAGGGCTGCGGCCCGTCATGGTGGACCCTCAACCCTTCGACGCCCAGTTGGCGCCGACCTTCGACGGGCGGGCGACGGCCATCTCCTACGCCAACTTCCGCATGTTGAAGGCTCTGGGCCTGGGCGAGGCGCTGGAACCGCACGCCTGTCGGATGGACCGCATTCTGGTGACGGACGGCCGCCGTCCCGGCGCCGCCAGCCGCAAGCCCTCGGCCGCCTATATCCGCTTCGACGCGGACGAGATCGGCGACCGCAACGGCGGCGAACCGCTGGGCTATATGGTCGAGAACCGCCGCCTGCGCGTCGCCCTGGCTGAGGCCGTCGAGGCGCGGGGCCTGGAGGTTCGCGCCCCCGCCGCCGTGGCCGATGTGGCGGTCGGGCCGGGCCGGGCGACGGTGACGCTGAAGGACGGTTCGACCTTGTCGGCGCCGTTGGTCATCGGGGCCGAGGGCCGCAACTCGACCGTGCGCCGCGCGGCGGGCATCGACGTCTTCGGCTGGACCTATCAGCAGAGCGGCGTGGTCTGCACCGTCCGCATGGAGAAGCCGCACGGCAACGTCGCCCATGAGTATTTCCTGCCGGACGGCCCCTTCGCCATCCTGCCGCTGACAGAGAACCGGGCCAATTTGGTCTGGACCGAAAGCACCCGCCGGGGCGAGGCCCTGCGTTCGGCCTCGGACGAGGCCTTCCACGCCCATCTGACGCGGCGGTTCGGCGACTTTCTGGGCGGGCTGACGATCGAGGGGCCGCGCTTCGTCTATCCGCTGTCGCTGCAGCTGGCCGAGGGGCTGACGGCGCCGCGCATGGCCATCATCGGCGACGCCGCCCACGGCGTGCACCCGGTGGCGGGGCAGGGGCTCAACATGGGCCTGAAGGACGTCGCCGCCCTGTCCGAGGTGCTGGCCGAGGCTGCGCGCATCGGCGAGGACATCGGTTCGGAGCTGGTGCTGGAGCGCTACGCCCGCTGGCGCCGATTCGACAATGCGGCGCTGGCGGCGGGCTTCGACGGCTTCGTGCGCCTGTTCTCCAACGACATCGCCCCGGTGCGTCTGGCCCGCGATCTGGGCATGGCGGCGGTCAACCGCATCGCCCCCCTGCGCCGCGCCTTCATGCACGAGGCGGGCGGGGCGACGGGGGATCTGCCCCGCCTGCTGCGCGGCGAGCGTTTGTAAGAGGGCCCGCTCGGCCTAGTCGTGGGCGTGCAGCAGCACGTCGGCGTCGTCGCGGCGGTCGGCCTCTTCCACCGCGCAGCGCAGGGCCGAGGCCCGGTTCTGGAACAGGCCGAAGAAGAGCCCGTCCGAAGAGGTCAGCCGCCAGACGCGGCCCAGGCGGCGAATCTCGAACAGGACGGGCCGGGCCTTGGCGCGGGCGGCGGTCATGAGCGCGGCTCGGTCTGGAGCAGGCCGTCAGCCTGACGCTGCAGCTGGCGGGCGATGCGCGCGGCGGCCTCGCGGTCCTTGAAGGGGCGGGTGGCGCAGCCGTCCAGGGTGACGCACCAGCCGCCGTCGCGGGCGACGACGCCATAGGCGCGCGGGCGGTGAGGGGCGGCGGGGCGCCCGTCGGGATAGCCGCTCATCATCGCGGGCGGCTCCCGTTGCGGGGCGTGCAGCCGAGATAGAGGGCCAACACGGTCTGGGCCATGCGCCAGACGCTGGGTGCGGCGGGCTCGGGCGGGGCTGGGCGGCTCAGCGACTGGTTCAGCAGGGCGCGGCGGCTCATGAGGGGCTCCTTCATGAGACGAAGAAACACCCGACGGCCATAAGGGCGCGATGAGGAAAGCGGGGCGCCGCCTAAGCGCGACGTAAGGTTCAGTCCAGCGGGCGGGCGTCTTCGGCCAGCATGATCGGCACGCCGTCGCGGATGGGGAAGGCCAGCTTGGCGCCCGCCGAAACCAGTTCGTTGCGCTCGCGGTCATAGGTCAGGCGGCCGCGCGTGACCGGACAGACCAGCACCTCCAGCAGGCGGGGATCGACCGAGACGGGGGTGTTGAAGGCGTCGCTCATGATCTTTTTCAGTTTCCTATCGTTCGCGCCGCGGGCGCTCACTGTTTGAGGAAGTTTGCGCCCTATCGCTCGCGCCGCGGGCGCTCGCTGCTTGAGGGCGTCGGGCGCCCTGTTATGTTGGTCGTGTGTTTATCGCGTTGGGCGCGCTCAGACTACTGCATCGCCGGGCCGGGCTCGTCGTCGTCGGGGGCGACGGCTTCGATGCGCAGGAGGGCGGTCAGGGCCGCTTCGCGCTCGGTCAGGGTCAAGGCTTCCAGCAGGGCCTGTTTCTCGGGCGGATCAAAGGGCAGGGCCATGGCCAGGCTGTTGACCAGGGCCTCCTGAGGCGCGGCGCGGGCGGTGTCCCAGTCGATGTCCATGCCGCGTCCCGCCAGATAGGGCGCCAGGGCCGAGAGGAAGGGCTCGCGGTCGAAATCCTCGGCCGGGTCCGGGGCGCGCAGGTCCGCCTCATAGGGCAGGAAGTCGACCCGCGCCTGGCGATAGGGGGTGCGGACCTGCATCTCGGTCGCCACGGCGAAGCGGCACACCCCGGTCAGGGTGATCAGATAGCGCCCGTCCGAGGTCTCGGCGAAGCTGGTGATCCGCCCGGCGCAGCCGACGCGGGTCAGGGGCGGGCGCAGGCCCGCGGGGCCGACCGGCTGGATCAGGCCGATCATCCGGTCGCCCGCCATGGCGTCGTCCACCATGTTCAGATAGCGCGGCTCAAAGATGTTCAGCGGCAGCTGGCCTCGCGCCAGGAGGATGGAGCCCGGCAGGGGAAACACCGGGATCACCTGGGGAAGTTCGCTGGCCTTGACGTAGCCCTGAGCCATGATCGCGCCGTTAGGAGAACAGGATGGAGGACAGGCGCCGTCGTCCGTCGCGGGCGACTTCGCTGTTGGGGCCGGCGGCCTCGAACACCGTCAGCAGCTGCTTGCGCGCGGCCTGGTCGTTCCACTCGCGTTCGGCCTGGACGATGGTCAGCAGGTGGTCGACCGCCCCCTTCAGATCGCCCGCCGAGGCCAGGGCCTGGGCCAGGTCGAAGCGGGCCTCGTGGTCGTTCTTGTTCGCCGCCAGCCGGGCCTCCAGCTCGGCGGTCGCGCCGGTCGGGGCGGCCGAGGCCAGCGACAGCTGGGCGCGCACGGCCTGAACCGTCGGCTCGGTGGAATCGGCCGGGGCCATGGCGATGGTCTGGGCCGCCTGTTCGGCGTCGCCCTCGACCAGATAGACGCGGGCCATGCCGGCGATGGCCTTCTGGTTGTCGGGCTCCATCGTCAGGACGTGGGCGAAGGCCTGGGCGGCGCCGCCCAGATCGTTGAGGCCCAGCGACTCCTCGCCCAGCGACAGCAGTTGCTCGACGTCGGTGTTGACGCCTTCTCCGCCGGTCAGCTTGTCGATGAAGGCCTTGATCTGGCTGTCGGGAATGGCGCCCTGGAAGCCGTCGACCGGCTGGCCGTTGACGAAGGCGTAGACGGTCGGGATCGACTGCACCCGCAGCTGGCCCGCATAGGCCGGGTTGGCGTCGACGTCGATCTTGACCATCTTCACCGCCCCCTTGGCGGCGCGCACGGCCTTCTCCAGCGCGGGGCCGAGCGTCCGGCATGGGCCGCACCAGGTGGCCCAGAAGTCGACGATGACCGGCTGATGCTTCGAGGCCTCGATCACGTCGGTCATGAAGGAGGCGTCCGTGCCGTCCTTGATCAGGTCGGGCGGGGTGGTCAGGGACGGGTCGGCGAAGGTCATGGTCGGGTCCGCATGGGAGTCGAAGGAAGGTAACGGATCAGATGGCGTCGGGATGCCTCGCCATCAAGCCGAAAGCGCGCCTTGCCGCAGGCGAAGGCGAGGAGAGCGGAAAAAACAGAGTCCAATTCGTCTGAATCGTCTGAAATCTCTTCCTTCGACCAGAGTGGATGGCGCTCCAGCATCCTTCTCCCCTTGTGGGAGAAGGTGGCTCGCGAAGCGAGACGGATGAGGGGTTTCTGACGTTTTGCCTCTTTGATCTCATCTGCTGGCGCAAGACCCCTCATCCGGCCCTGACGGGCCACCTTCTCCCACAAGGGGAGAAGGAAGAAAGAGAGGCGGCTTCGTCATGCCGTAGCAGGCGGGTGCGTCAGAACGGGGCGCAGCGCGCCCTACAGCCGGTCCATCCGCAGCCAGCGGGCGTCGCCCAGCCAGGCGGTCTTGAGGGCCTGGTCGGCGGCGGCGGCTTCGGCGGCGCGGCCCTGGGCGGCTTCGGCGCGGGCCAGGCCGTAGAGGGCCCAGCCGTTGTTTGGCGTCTGGGCCAGGGCCAGGCGGAAGGCGTCGGCGGCCAGGTCCGGGCGCCCGGCCTGATAGAGGGCCGCGCCCAGCGACTGGTGCACCGGATAGTACCAGAAGGCGGGCTCCATATAGGGCAGGGCGGCCTCCAGATCGGCGGCGCGGCGATAATGCTCGGTCGCCTCGGCGGGGCGGCCGCGCGCCATGGCCATGCGCCCGTAGGCCACGGCCTCGGCCAGGGCCAGAAGATCGGGCGCGGGCACGCCCTGGGCGACCATGTCGGCCAAGGCGGGGGAGGCCTTCAGCGCGTTCAGCGCCGCCATTTCGCGGTCGAAGCTTCTCTGGTCGTGCAACCGGGCGTGGGCGACGGCGCGGGCGTAGTGGCGCATGGCGGCGGCGTATGGCAGGCGGGCGTCGGGCGCGGGCGCGGCCAGGACGGCGCGCGGTTCGGCGAACTGGGCCAGAGCCTGATAGGGGGCGGCGTCGATGACCTGGACCCAGGCGATCCGCGCTGAGGTCGCCGGATCCAGCACCGTGCGCAGGCGTCGCGCTTCGCGCAGGGCGGTGTCCATGTCGCCGGCCATCTGGGCCGAGGCGACGATGAAGTGGATGTTGTGCGGATAGTAGCCGTAGCGGACCAGGCTCTCATCGTTGGTGTCGCGGATGAAGGCCTCGTCCGCGCGCGCCGCCGCGACGTTCAGGCGCATGGCCTCGGCGTAGCGGCCGCGCCGCAGATAGATGTGGCCGGGCATATGCACCAGATGGCCCGCGCTGGCGGGACGCGCGACGGCCAGGCGGTCGGCCGCCTTCTCGGCCCGCGCGGGATCGGCGGCCTCCATCAGGTGAATATAGAGATGGGCCGCCTGCGGATGGTCGGGGCTGCGGTCCAGAACCGTCTCGATCAGGCGGATCGCGTCGCCGATGCGGCCGACGGGGGTGCGCTGGTCGGCCTCCCAATAGTTCCACGGCGTGGTGTCCATCGCCGCCTCGGCGGCCAGGACGGCGACGTCGTCGTTGTCGGGAAAGCGGCGCGCGGCGACCAGCATGGCGTCGGCGTAGGCGGCGTCCAGGGCGGCGCGGTCGGCCGCCGGGTCGTCGGAGTAGCGTAGACCCAGGGCGTCGATCAGCGCCTGCTCGTGCGGCGCGGCCCCGGCGCTCAGGACCAGGGCGCGGTTCAGGGCCTTGAGCGCCGCCGCCCGGTCGCGTTCGTCCATCGGGGCGTTGATGTTGGGGCCCAGGGCCATGGCCTCGCCCCACCAGCAGGCGGCGCATGCGGGATCGCGGCTCTGCGCCTCGCGAAAGGAGCGCACGGCCCCGGCGTGGTTGAAGCCGTAGGCCAGCGTCAGCCCCTGGCTGAAATAGGCCTGGGCGCCGGCGTCGTCGGTGGTCGCCTTGAACGGCGAGGTCGTCAGGTCGGGATAGAGGGGAATGGGCTGCGCCTGGCTGGCGGGCGCGGCGACGGCCGAGGCGACCAGCAGGCTGCGGGCCAGGGCGCCGCCGCCGGAACCCGGTCCGCAGACGCCGCCGAACAGGCGCTCGAGGCGCAGCGCCGTTGCGGCGTCGGACGCGGGGAGGGCGGTCATCGGCCCGGCCAGAACCAGACCCGCTCCGCCTACGGCGAAGGCTTTCCAGAACAGTCTCATGCACCGTCCCCTTTCAGGGCCTGACGCGATGAACGTCCGCCGCACAGGCGCGCGTGATGAAGTCGAGAACGGCGATATTACGCCTTGGCGCGCCCCTTAGACAGGGCGATTCCGGGAAACGGGACTTTCCTGGGCGGGCGGCTCACAGACGGAAGCGGTTGGGGTCTGCAGAGGGTGGCTAGCAGGCATTGGCTCAGGCATTGTGTGTCCATGTCCCTGCGGCTTGCCCAAACTGCACTCGCGTCGCTTTTCCTCATGGTAGGGGCGTGCTCGGAGCGTCCGGCCGGCACAGCCAATGATATTGGGCCGGAGATCGTAGCGTGGGCAAAGTTGAATACCCAAGCTTTTAGCCCAACTGCCATCAAGTTGCGCGATGGAACGTGCCTAGACGGCAAGCGTGTGCCGCGTCCGTGGGCGATTGCGACGCCCGATCCTGTAGACCCATTGAATCCTGCTCTTCTCATTGCTGCGGACGGCGACGCGGTGAGAATTTCACCCTACGAGGTGCCGGGTCGCAAGGAGGATTGGTACGGACATCCACAGGACGGGCGAGTCTGGGTTTCTGTGGTCGGCTGGTCAAATCCCGAGAAAGACTATCTGGAATCGTGGCTCGTTGGACCTCCTGCAACAGTGGACGCCTCAATACGCAAAACGCCGACGCCAGCCGCTAATGGGACGCCCACGCTTTGGACAGTGAAGATCAGTTCAGAATCCTATCCCTATGGCTATGTAGATAGTCGGAGGCTGACGCAATGTCGGGATTATGGCCCTGACATTCCACTGATCTGGTGCGAGATGGTCTCGCAAGATGAACAGTATAAGTTTGCAGTACAACTCGACGCCAGCAATCTGCCACGGCTCCCTCAGGTGCTGAACTCGATAAGCGAAGCGATCGAGAAAGCTCGTGGACCGTGTCAACTGGCATAGTTTATGGATTACCGCCCAAGGTCGGTGGTGATGCGGCGCCGTCTTTCAACGTCCGCAATGGGTCGATTTCAGACAGAGCCTATAGTCTGCGAAGTCGCCGTTCAGTCCAGCGCGTCGAAGTCCACTACGATCGGCTCGCGGTCCAGCAGCGCTAGGACGCGGCGGAAGCTGTCCTGGCTCAGGGCGGTGGTCGCCGTATTGGCCAGGGGGTGGAAGTTGACGACGGCCGCCTCCCACAGGCGGCGGTCCAGCACGAAGGTCACGCGGCGGTCCGCATCGTTGATCAGGCCCAGCGCCGTGACCGAGCCGGGGCGCACGCCCAGCGTCTCCCACAGCAGGGTTTCATTGCCGAAGGACAGGCGGTCCGAGCCCATGGCGCGGTGGGCGCGCTTCAGGTCGATGACCGTGTCCTGGGCCGCCGAGATCAGCCACAGGCGACCCTTCTTGTCCTTGAGGAACAGGTTCTTGGTGTGCAGGCCCGGCAGGTCGGCCTTGAGGTCCAGCCCTTCCTCGACGCGGAAGACGGCGGGGTGGTCGTGGGTGGCCTGTTCGATCCCGTGCTCGGCCATCCAGGCCAGCAGGCGGGCGCGGTCATACGCGGGCTCGTGCAGGATGTCGGAGGCGGGATCGGCGGCGATGGCGGTCATCTCGGTCTTGTCGGGCGGGCGGCGAGGGCGATAGGGGAGGAAGCCGACCCTCAGGGTCGCCGCCTTATTCGTCAAGCTTGGGAGCCGCGTCTTGGAACTGGAATGCTATCCGATGAATGCGCGTCCGTGCGACCTAGTGCCGGGCCGCCAGTCGCGCAACTGGATGGACGCCTTCGCCAGCCGTCACCCCTATCGCTGTCTGCCGCTGACCATGGCCAACACCACGGGGTGGGAGATCCTGTGCCCCTTCGGCTTCACGGCCGAGTGGAACGGCGGGCCGTCGCAGACCGACATCAAGATCACGCCGGACCGGCCGCAGCCGGAGCTGGACCACTTCGTCACTTCGCACTTTTCGCGCGGGGTGCTGACCATGCACCCGCAGTATCTGTTCCGCACGCCGCCGGGCTGGGGGCTGATCGCGCAGGGCTCGCCCAACCACGTCAAGGACGGCATCCAGCCGCTGAGCGGCCTGATCGAGACGGACTGGCTGCCCTTCCCCTTCACCATGAACTGGATCTTCACGCGGCCGGGCCGGATCAAGTTCGAGAAGGGCGAGCCTTTCTGCTTCATCCTGCCGGTCGAGCACCGCAAGGTGGAGCAGTTCGAGCCGGTTATCCGCTCGCTGGAGTCCAACCCCGGCATGAAGGGGCAGTTCGAAGCCTGGAACCGTTCGCGCACCGACTTCAACACCCGCCTGGCCTCGGGCGATCCCGACGCGGCCAAGGAGGCGTGGCAGCGCTTCTACTTCAAGGGCGAGGTGCCCGAGGCCCTGGGCTCGGCTCCGGCGACCCACGCGAACAAGCGCCGCCTGAAGAACCCGCGCATCGGCTGAGGCCAAGCGCCTGATGCAACAACGCCCGCCTCCGTCGCTGGAGGCGGGCGTTGTCATGTCTGGCGCCGCTCAAGCAGCGAGCCGCCGCGCAGGGAGCGTTAGCGGCCTGCTTAAGACGTGGGACGCATCACGCGCGGGCCGAGGTTGTTGATGACCTCGCGGGCGTCGAAGGCGTTGACGTCGCCGGCGGGCTTGGGACCGCGGCCCATGACGATCTCGGCCGTGGCCTCATAGCGGTCGACCTGGCGGATGTCGCGGTCCCGGCCCCAGTAGGGATCCCAGGTGCTCCAGTAGCCGCGCTGGTAGAAGCGCCAGGACGGACCCCAATAGGGGCCGTAGCGGTCGTAGTAGAAGGGGTCCGGCGTCGTGTAGAACCGGGTGTCGCGGTCGGTGGCGCGGGTGACGGTGGCGAACCAGTCGTAGCCGTTCTCGACCGTCAGTTCGGCCGAGCGCAGCAGCAGCGACATCTCGACCTGATCGCGCGAGGTGACCGAGTTGCCCGAGAAGCTGACGGCGTAGCGGTTGGACTCCAGGCGCTGCTCGGCATAGCCGCCCTGACCCTTCGAGCCGACCGGCTGATAGGGGGTGGCCGTCGCACAGGCGCCCAGAGCGAGCGCGCCCGCCAGGGCGATCAGCACCGGGGTTTTGCGAAGCTTCATCATGGAAAATTCTCCTTGAGCGTTCATTGAACGCCCGTCGGTCTGAACGAGGGGTGAATGGTCAAGTTCCCGATCGCCCATTCCCGGCGCATCACAGACGCGAGACGATGAGAACGGCGGCGAGGAGCAGAAGGCATCCGACCACAATGCCGAAACCCTTGCGGAAGCGCGGCGCGGTCATCTGTCGCGCCAGGGCCGCCCCGCCCAGGCCGTAGGCGCACATCGACAGGCCGTCCATGCCGACGGTGGTCGCGGCGAACAGGGCCAGCTGCGGCGCCAGCGGACGGTTGATGTCCAGGAAGGGCGGCAGGACGGCGGTGAAGAAGAGGATGGCCTTGGGGTTGGCGATCTGGACCATGAAGCCGTCGACCAGGGCGCTGCGCCCGCGCTTGACCTCGATGTGCGAAGGCTCGGCGGCGGTGGCGAAGGCCCCTCTCAGGGCCTTGATCCCCAGCCAGGCGACATAGAGGGCGCCTAGGACGGCGATGACGCGGAAGACCTGGGGGAAGGCGATCACCAGGGCGCCCAGGCCCAGGGCGGCGGCCCCGAACCACACCAGAGTGGCGGCGTTCATGCCCAGGACGGCGGTCAGGGCGGCGGCCTTGCCCTTCTCCATGCCGGTGGCGACGGCGAAGATGTTGGCCGGGCCGGGCGTCACCGCCATCACGGCCATGACGCCGAGAAAAGCCAGGTACAGATGCGGATCTACAGGAAGCGCGGCCATAAGGCCCTTTCGGGCGCAAGCGAGCTCAGGTCAAGCCGGGTCTGAACCCAGGCCGTTCAACCCAGACCGTTCAACTCAGACCGTTCAACTCAGGCGGGGCAGGGGACCGGGCCGTCGGAGTCCAGCGGCTGCGGCGCCAGGGCGGTCTCGGCCAGGGCGTCCAGGGCCAGGTCGAAGCCGTATTGGGCGATCAGGCCGTAGGTGACCATCTGTTCAGGGTCGATCTGCGCCCAGGCCCCGTTGGTCGTCAGGCCGTGAATCGCGGGCTCGGCCTCGGTCATGGCTTCGCGGACGATGGCTTCGACGTCGATCTCGGCCAGAGCCGCTTCGGCGATCTGACCGGCCTGGCGCGTGGCCTCGGCGGTGAAGTCGACGACGTGGGGCTGATAGTCGGACCACAGGGCGGCGACGCGCAGGCCCTTCTGAGTTTCGGTCAGGTCGGGGTCGGCCTGGATGCGCTCGGCGCGGGCTCCGAACTCCTGCATCTTGGCCTCGAAGACGGCGGCGGCGGCTTCCAGACGGGTCTCGGCGGGGGTCTTCTGCTCTTCGGCCACGGCGGTCGAGACCGGCAGCAGGGCCAGGGCGGCGGCCAGGGAGAGCGAGGCGAGGGGGAGGGCGCGGGTCATGACGAAGCTCCTTCGGCGGACGCCGCGCAGGGTCCGCCGAAGGAGGGATCGGCTCAAGTGAAATCGCGGTAAGGCGCGATCTCGCGATCAGGCGTCTTAGTCGACGGCGGGCGGAGCCGGCGGGGCGGCCAGGGCGGCGTCGATCGCCGTGCGGATCTGAGCGGGCAGGCCCCGCAGTTGAGCCGAGGCGGAGTCAGCGGCGGCCAGAATTTCCGTCTTCTTCTCAGCGTTCTCGGGCTTTTCGGCCATCTGGCGCAGGAAGGCGCCGTACTCGTCGGCGAAGGCGGCGAACTTGGGCTCGTATTGGGTCAGGACCGCATCGGTGCGGGCCTTCTTGGTCGCGCCGTCCAGGCTGGCGTCGTCCATGATCGTCTCGAGTTCTGCGCCCATGCGTTCGGCTTCGACGTTGAAGGCTTCACCTTTGGCCGCGAAGGCGGCTTCCTCGGGCGAGGGGGCGGGCTGGGCGGTGATCGCCGGTGCGGGCGGCGGCGGATCCTGAACGGCGG
>NZ_MTHE01000027.1:0-14141 GCF_001956865.1 Brevundimonas sp. ZS04 | reverse complement strand
AGACAGGTTCAGCACCGCCCGCGCCAGTTCGGCCAGCGTCACCTCTCCATCCGCCGCCGCCCGCGTCAGCGACCGCGTCAGGCTGGCCCCCGCGCGTCCGAAGGCGTCCTCGATCGAGGCCGCCGCCCGCTCCGCCGGCTCTTTCAGCGCCTCCAGCGCCGCCGCGGCCTCCGCCGCCTTCACCGGCACGGCGTCGATCCCGTCCGGTCTGAAACCATCAGTCATCCGGCCACCTCTCCTGCATCCGCTCCAGTTCGCCGCGCCCCAGCGGCGCGGCCTGAGCCGGCGCCGCCGTCAGCATCCGCCATTCCTTCAGCGACAGCCGCCAGAAGCCCTCCGGCCCCACGCCCATCCGCGCCGCCGCCTGCATCATCTCCGCCCATTGACGGTCATGGGGCGTCATCAGGCCGCCGCCGCAAAAGCCTTCGCCACCGCCTCCGCCGCCTCACGCGGATCGACCGGCGCTGTCGCCAGCCCCTCCGCCAACACCGCCTCGCCCCCGCCGCGGAGCAAGGCCGCCAGCACCACCATCAGATCGCGCGCCGACAGCGCCTTCATCCGCTCGGCCAGCGCCGCCATCCCGGCGACGCCCAGCCCGGTCTCGATCTCGGCCAGCGCCCCCAGCGTCAGACACAGCTTCCGCTCCGCCCCCGCCAGCCTCGCCACGACCTCGCCCCGCACGCCGTTCACCATCACAGCGCCGAGAACGTCACTTCGCCTGCGCTGGCCAGGCTCAGCGCAAAACTCGCCTCGCCCTCATGCTCCCCGGTGTATTCCAGCGCCGCCACCAGGAACGGCCCCTCCAGCACGCCGAAGTCCGGCACGATCAGACGCCACGTCTTCGCCGCCTGCTCGAAGAAGGCCTCGCGGATCAGGGCGTCCGACGCCGCGTCGCGGAATATCCCCTGCCCCGACACCGCCGCCGACTTCACGCCCGCGCCCGCCAGCAGTTCGCGCCACCGCCCGGCGCTGTCGCTGTCGGTCGCGTCCACCGTCTTGGCGTTCAGCGAGATCGTCCTCGCCCTCAGCCCCGCCACCGTGGTGAAGGCGCCGCCCGCGCCCTCGATCTTCAGCAGGATGTCCTTGCCCCGTTGCGCGCTCATCTCAGATTTCCTCCGTCACGGCTCTCAACCGCATCACCGCCCACGCCCGCTTCAGATCCGCGCTGCGGAACAGGTCCGTAAACGTCACCGCCACGCTGACCGCCTTCACCCCGTCCGCCTCCAGCGGCGCATCGGCCAGCCGCGCCCGCACCGCCGCCGCCACGGCCCGCGCCTCCTCCAGCCCCCTGAACCGACTGGCGCACGTCAAGGTCAGCCGCTGCTCCACCCCGCCGCCGTCGGCGTTCAGCGGTCGGCTCTCGCACCGCCCGAGCACCAGATGCGGAAACCCCGCCCCGGACGGCGCTTCGTCCCAGACCCGCACCGGATCGCCCAGCAGCGCCTGCAACGCCCCATCACCGCCCAGATGCGCGATCAGCGCCTTCGCCAACGCCCCTTCATGATCCTTCATCGCATCCGCTCCAGGTCCAGCCGCACCCGGCCCGCCGCCTTCGGATCGGCCTCGATCCCGACCAAGGCCCAGTCCGCTCCGCCGAAGCGCGCCACCAGCCCCTCCTCCAGCCTCGGATCGGCCCGCACCGTGGCGCTCAGCGTCTCCACCGCGCGCGTCACGCCCGCTTCCGTCCGCTCGCGCCGCCTTCGCGCGCCCAGCGCCAGCCACAGCGAACCGACCGGCTCATAGCTGACGACCTGCCCGCCATAAGGCGTCTGCGCCGCCACCGGCCGCACCAGCGACGCCACCACCTTCATCGCCCCCGCGCTCACAGCCGCACCACGCGATAGGGCGCGATCCACCCCTCGACCGGCGCCGCGCTCATCTCGCCGTCGCCGCGCTCATAGGCGCGCATCACCAGCATCATCACCGCCAGCCTCAGCGGCGCCGGCGAGGTCGAGGTCAGGCTCAACCCGACCTCCCCCTCCACCCGCGCCTTGGCGGCGTCGATCAACGTCTGGATCAGCCCGTCCTCCGCCTCATGCTCGACGCGCAGGAACAGCTTCGCCTCCGCGAGGCTCACGGGTGCGCTCATTCAAATCTCCAATATTCTGCTGCCTTCTCCCCTTGGGGGAGAAGGTGGGCGCCGCAGGCGCTCGGATGAGGGGAAGGGTTCAACAGACGACCGGCTAACCGGGTGCACGCAGCCCCCGTCCCCCTCATCCGTCTCGCTCCGCGAGCCACCTTCTCCCCCGCAGGGGAGAAGGAAGACCGCCGCCGCCCTTACGAGGCCGCGAACTTCATCAGCTTGATCGCGTCGAAGTTCTGCACCCCGCCGCCGACACGCTTGGTCGTGTAGAACAGCACATAGGGCTTGGCCGAATAGGGATCGCGCAGCACCCGCACCCCCGCGCGATCCACGATCAGATAGCCGCGCGCAAAGTCCCCGAACGCGATCGACAGACTGTTCGCCGCCACATCCGGCATCGTCTCGATCTCAGTCACCGGATAGCCCAGCAGACTGGCCGTCTCGCCCGGCCGCGTCGCCGGCGACCAGATGTAGTTCCCGTCCGCGTCCTTGAACTTCCTCACCGCCGAGACCGTGCGCCGGTTCATCACGAAGCGCCCGTTCGGCCGATACTGGGCCTTGGGCGCATAGATCAGGTCGATCAGCTTATCGACCGGACTGGCGCTGGCGAAGGCGCCCGCCGCGCCCGAGGCCACCGTGCCGATCTGGCCCCAGGTCTGCGTGCCCTCGGTCGCCGTGGCGTAGGCCAGGAAGCCCTTGGGCTTGTTGACCCCGTCGCCGCTGACGAAGGCCGCCGTCTCCTGCGCCGCGAAGGCGTCCTCGACCTCCGCCGCCAGCCATTCGTCCAGGTCGATCAGGGCGTCGTCCAGCAGGCTCTGCGTCGCCGCCGGACAGGCGTAGAGATCCGCCGACGAGAACTCCAGCAGCGCCAGCGTCGCCGGGTCCGTCTCGGGCCGCGCCGCCGTCTCGGCCACCCAGCCCGCCTGAATACCCGCCGTCGACACCGGCTTCCTGAATACGCCCGAGCCGACCGTGCGCACCGTGGCGATCTCGCGCATCGGCGACCCCGCCATCAGGCGCCGCTCGATGGCGCGCTCCGTCTCCGGCGGCACGACATAGCCCGCCGAGTTCGACGCCGACGACAGCCCCGCCTTCAGCTCCAGCCCGTGCGCCTGACCCGACTTCATATAGCCGTCCCACGCCGCCTTGGCCTCCGGCGCCGCAACCACAACGGGCGGCTCGGCGCCCAACATCGGACGGCGGCTCTCGCTCAGCGCACGGTCCATGCGCGCCTGCGCCTGAGCCACCGCCTGATCGATGCGCGCCACCTTCTCCTCCAGCAGCGCATCGGCCGAAGCCTTCTTCTCGATCTCGTCCAGACGGGCGTCATTGGCCCCTTTGAACGCCTCGAACGCGGCCATCATCTCATGCATGGCGGCGCGCGCCTCGGGATGCCCCGAGACGGTCTTGATCTCTTTCATGGTCTCTCCAGAAAAATGCGCGACCGTCCTGCGGCGCGCCGTCAACCGGGCCAGGCCCGGAACCCGTGCGATCCTTCGTGCATCCGGGGAACCGTGCTACGCCGTCCTCGGATCAAGGGATGGATCAATGTTCAAGATCGCCGTCGCCGCCGTGTCTGCGGCTGGGCTCATGTCATGCACGGCGCATGACGCTTCGGCTCAACGCCCCTCCGCCGCCTCGTCGTCAGAGACGCCGCGCCTCTCGCCGGGCCAGGGGCGCCTTTCGGCCTACACCTCGATCAATCTGCGGATGTTCGAGACCCTGGGCGCCTGCGAGCATCTCAATCGCGACAGCGCCGGCGATCAGGCTTTCGCGGCCCACCTCCGCCGCCACGCCCCGACCGCGGACCAGGCCGAACGCCGCGCCCTCCGGGAAGCCTATGACAGAGGCCGCAGCCCCGCCGTCGCCTCGCGCCAGACGCCCGAAACCTGCGCCGTCGCCCTGCGCGGCTACCGCCAGGAAACGCCCGGCCTGCACGGCCGCCGCGACGACCGCCCTCTCGCCTCGCCTAAGCTCTAAGCCATGCGGATCGTCTTTCTCTACGGCCCCGTCGGCGCGGGCAAGCTGACCGTCGGCCGCGAACTGGCGCGCCTGACCGGCCTGCCGCTGTTCCACAACCACTTCGTCGTCGACGCCGTCGGCGCCGTGTTCGACTTCGGCTCCGAGCCCTTCATCCGCCTGCGTGAAGCCTTCTGGCTCAAGACCTTCGCCGAGGCGGCCCGCGCCGAGCGCTCGCTCATCTTCACCTTCGCGCCCGAGGCCACGGTGGACCCCGATTTTCCCGCACGCGTTCAGGCGGCGATCGAACCGTTCGGCGGCGCCGTGACCTTCATCGCCCTGGCCGCCTCGCCCGAGGAGCAGGAACGCCGGATCGTCCAGCCCAGCCGCGCCGCTTTCGGCAAGCTTCAGTCGGTCGATCTGCTGCGTCGTCTCCGCGCCGACTTCGACGCCAGCCTGGCCGCCATGCCGCCCGCCGACCTGACCATCGACACCGAGGCCTGCTCGCCGTCCCAGGCCGCCGAGCGCATCGCCGCCCATCTGGCCGACCGATAGGTCTGCTACGACTTCCTGCGGTTCAGCTTCACCAGGCCGAACCCCACGGCGAAGCCCAACAGCAGGCCTATGGCCATGTTGTCGATCAGCGCGCCCAGGATGATGCCTCCGCACACGCCCAGAACAAAGGTTCCGCCGCTCTTCTTGTCCATCGCCCGCTCCCGCCTTGCGAAGGCCGCATCAGCCTTCGCAGGGCCGAAGTCGTCAATCTGTTTTCGCTCTGAACCGCGCGCCCGGCAGCATCGGGAACGTCACCAGCGACACCTCCCACAACTCCGCCCGGCTCAGCACCCTCAAGCGCCCGTCGCGCCGCGCCTTCATCGCCCGAAACCCGATCGACAGCCCGTCCAGCGCCCCGGCCCGCGTCAGGGCGGCTGCATAGCGAGCCTCGGCGGACCAGTCCTCGATCCGCCCCTCGACCCACAGGCCGCGCTCGTCCTCGACCATCCGGTCCCAGACGCCGACCACCGCGCGGCTCTCGTGCTGATGCAGCATCCGCACCCCGCCCGCGCCGGTCTTGGCCAGACTGTCCGCAAACACCCCGCGCGCCGTCACGTCGCCGTTCAGATCGGCCACGCCCCACAGCGAAGCGTAGCCAGCGATGAATAGCGTCCCTCTCCCCTTGCGGGAGAGGGAGACCGCGCACGGCGGCGCAGCCGTCGTCCTCGCGCGGTCGGGTGAGGGGGCGCGCAACCCCTCATCCGGCCCTTCGGGCCACCTTCTCCCACAAGGGGAGAAGGACGAGCGCTTCCCCATCACTTCCCCTCCAACTGTCGCTCGATCCGCTCGACGGCCGCGCGCACGGCCTCGCCCTGCGCCTCCAGCCGCGCCAGCCGCTCGGCGACCAGCCTCTGCTCGCCCACGCGCTGTTCCAGCGTCGCGATCCGCGCCGCCGCCCCGCCCGCCCACACCAGGCCGCCCACCGTCTGCACCAGCAAGGCCGCGATCAGGGCGACGGGCATCTTCTTCATCGCCTCCATCACGCCTCCACCCCGGCCATCCGGCGCCGTTCCTCGTCGGTCAGGAAGCTGGCCGCGTTCAGCCGCGCCCACAGCGCGTCGCGCTCGACCTGCAACGCCGGAACCGCATCCAGATCCGGCTCGATCCGGCAATCGACGAACCGCCCGCCCAGCCAGCCCGTCATCGCTCCGGCCGCCTTTCTCACCAGCGGGATCACCGTCCCGCGCCAGAAGGCCGCGTTCGCCTCGCGATAGTTGGCGTAGGTCGCATCCCCGGGAATCCCCAGCAACTGCGGCGGCACCCCGAACGCCAGGGCGATCTCCCGCGCCGCCGCGTGTTTGCCCGCGATGAAGTCCATGTCGTGCGGCGTCAGACTCATCGGCTTCCAGTCCAGCCCGCCTTCCAGCAGCAGCGGCCGCCCGGCGTTCCGCGCCCCGGCATGGGCCTCGCCCAGCTCCGCCTTTAGCGCCTCGAACTGATCCGCCGTCAGCCGCTCCCCGTCCTTGGCGCCATAGACCAGCGCCCCCGACGGCCGCGCCGCATTGTCCAGCAGCGCCTTGTTCCAGGCCCCCGACGCATTGTGCACGTCGATGGCGAAGGCCGCCGCCTCCAGAGGCGAAAACCCGTAGTGATCATCCGTCGGGTGAAACAGCTTCAGATGCATGACCGGCGACCAGCCGTCGCCATGCCGCCCGATCCGCACCGACCGCCCGCCGACCGCATACTCATAGGCTTCCGGCCACCCCGCCCGTCCGGGGACCACCTTCACCCGATCGGGCCTCAGCGCCCACAGCTCGTCCGGCGCCCCGTCGCCGTCGGCGTCTCCGGTCGCCTCGACATAGGCGTTGCCCGCCGTCTGCAGCGCGCCGTACAGCGCCTCCATCAACTCCCCGCCCGACTGCTCGGGATTGGGCTTGTCGATCAGCCGCACCAGCGGATGCTCCGCGCTCCGCACGCCCCCGACCATGACCATCAGCGGCGTCGAGGCCGCCGCCTCCGCGATCATCCGCACGCAGCGATAAGCCACGGCGTTCTTGCCGAACCCCTCATCGGCCAGATGGGCGTAGTGGCGCGGCGTCCACCGGGGACGGCCAGCCGAAGTCAGGGCGATCAACGGCCCCGCGCGGCTATCCTTGATTTCAGGCGCAGCCATGCGCCGCCGACCGAACGGTCGTCGCCAATCCATTGAAATCTCCATGTCTGTCTTCCTTCTCCCCTTGTGGGAGAAGGTGGCCCGTCAGGGCCGGATGAGGGGTGTCGACGCGAGGTCCGCCCGGAAGCCCCCAGTCTGCTTCCTCGCACCCCTCATCCGTCCGGCTTCGCCGTCCACCTTCTCCCACAAGGGGAGAAGGATCAGATCACAACGCCCGCAGCCTCGGCTGCGTCTTCCCGGCCAGCAGCAGATGCG
Source organism: Brevundimonas sp. ZS04 (assembly GCF_001956865.1). Classification (NCBI taxonomy): domain Bacteria; kingdom Pseudomonadati; phylum Pseudomonadota; class Alphaproteobacteria; order Caulobacterales; family Caulobacteraceae; genus Brevundimonas; species Brevundimonas sp. ZS04. The sequence continues at coordinate 7,176 of NZ_MTHE01000027.1, read as the reverse complement.
TCAGCGCCCAGACCAGCGCATCCGCCCGGTCCGGGCTCTTCGCCCCCGGCGTCTCGCTCCCCAGCGCCATCATCTCTTCTTCCAGCGCTGGAAACGCGCCGCAGTGAACCACCCGCCCCTGCTCGTACAAGGCCGCAACCGGCTCCGCCCGCGCCTTCTTGCTTCGGCTGGCGTGGACCAGCTTCACCTGCGCCGGACAATCCGCCTGCCCCAGCAGGGTGCGCACCATCTCCCCGCCCTGATTGGCCTCGGCCAGCACCAGATCGGCCTCGAACTCCCGCGCCGTCTCGGCCACACGCCGCGCCCAGCCCGCAGGCGACAGCCCCCGCGCCGAGCGATCCGCCAGCACATAGCCCGTCTTATCTTTGCGTCCCGCCGCCACGATCCCGCAGGCGTCGCCGTGGGCGCTGGCGGGCGGATCGACCGCCACCACCACCCGCTCGAACTTCGCCGGCCGGTTGCCCCGCGCCCGCGCCAGATCCTCGGCCCGGAACAGGGCGCCGTCGGCCTCGACCACCAGCCCCTCCATCTCCTGCGCCTCCAGCCGCGTCCCGGCGTAGAGCGCCTGCAGATGCCCCAGAAACCCCGGCGCCAGATGGGCCGCATTGTCCTTCGTCGCCAGCCGCGCCTTCACCACCCCCGGCTCGGCCAGCAACCGCCGCAACGCCGGGATCGGCCGAGGCGTCGTCGTGATCGCCAGCTTGGGATCTGCCCCCAACCGCAAGCCGAACCTCAGGTTCGACAACGTCGCCTCGATGTTCCTCCAGGCGCAGAACTCATCCGCCCAGGCCGCATGAAACTGCGGCCCGCGCAGGCTGTCCGGGTCTTCCGCCGAAAACGCATAGGCCGCCGCGCCCGAGGGCCAGACCAGCCGGCGCCGCCCCGCCTCCCAGCGCGGCCGGTTGTCGCCCGGCGCCTGCGCCTTCAGCCCCGACGGCCCCTCGACCATCACCTCGCGCACGTCGTGCAGCGCCGGACCCACCAGGGCGAAGGTGCGATCCTTCGCCTTGGCCAGCTCATTCATCCAGAACCCGCCCGCGAAGGTCTTGCCCGACCCGCGCCCGCCCAGCAGCACCCAGGTCCGCCAATCCGTATCAGGCGGCGGCCAGACCTGATCGTCGTTCAGCCTCGGCGTCGCCCTCAGCAACCGCAGCAGCTCCTCGCGCGTCGCCTGTTCCAGCCGCTGCTGCGCCAAACCCCTTGCGCTCGGCGACCCCGAGAAGATGATCGAGACGAGACTGCAGCTCTGCCCGCATGGTCCGTTCTTCGTCGTCGGTGATGTCACGATCGTCTTCGCTCATTCCGTCCTCTTCAGGGTCGCGAGGCTTTCGAGGGGGCGAGGGCGCCAAGGCCGCCACAGCCTTGGCCGTGCGGGCCAGCACGCCGATGGCGCGCCCCCGCTTCTCGGCCTCGGCCACATCGGCCGGCGGCTCCGCCGCGGCCACCACGGCGATCGCTTCGTCGGTCAGCTGCATCAGCCGCCCCAGCGCCCCGTCCAGCCACTGCGCGACCGCCGCCGCCCGCTCCGCTTCGTCCCCTTTTCCCGCCATGACCGAACCATAGCGGACCAGCGTCCTCAGGCTGGCGAACAGCCTCCAGAACCTCGCAAAGCCGGGAATTTACAGGGATCGGCGCACCCGGCTGCGATAGCAGGGACGAGATGGCCTTCGCCTATACCGCCATCGCGGGCGGTTGGTCGCAGGACAGCCACCGCGTCAGGGCGGCGGCCAGTTCGGCGATCTGGATCGGCTTGGCCAGGTGGCCGTCCATCCCCGCCTCCAGACAGCGCACCACCTGTTCCGACTGGACGTTGGCCGTCAGCGCCAGGATCGGCGTCCGTCGCCCGGTCCCGGCCTGCATCCGGCGGATTTCGCGCGTGGCCTGCAGCCCGTCCATGACCGGCATGTGCACATCCATCAGCACCAGGTCATAGGCGCCCGAATGCACCGCATGGACCGCTTCGGCGCCGTCGGCGACGGCCTCGACCTCCAGCCCCAGATTTCTCAGGATGGCGCTGACCAGTTCACGGTTCGCCGCCGCGTCGTCGGCCATCAGCACCCGCCCGCCGATCGCAGAGTCGGCCGTCTGTCCCTGACGCGTCTCGACCGCATCGTTCTCGGCCTCGGCCACGGCCAGCGGCGCCTCGAACCAGAAGGTCGAGCCCTGTCCCGGCGTGCTGTCCACCCCGATCTCCCCGCCCATCAGTTCGACCAGACGGCGCGAGATCGCCAGCCCCAGCCCCGTCCCGCCATAGACCCGCGTCGTCGAGGCGTCGGCCTGGGTGAAGCGATGGAACAGTTCGCTGATTTTTTCCGGCGGTATGCCGATGCCGGTGTCGCTGACCGCCGCTCGCATACGCCACAGACCGTTCTCGTCGAACCGTCCGTCCAGCGTCAGCGTCACCTCGCCCCGCGCCGTGAACTTCACCGCATTGGACAGGAAGTTCAGCATCACCTGGCGCAACCGCCCCTTGTCGCCGGTCAGGCGCGCAGGCGTATCGGCGGCCACCACCACCCGCAGGATCAGCCCCTTGAGCGAGCACTGGCTCTCGATGATGGCGGCGGCGCCGTCCACCAGGGCCCGCGTGTCGAACGGCTCGGGGTCCATCTCGATGGCGTCGGCTTCCAGCTTGGAATAGTCGAGGATGTCGTTGATGACGCCCAGCAGGGCCTCCGACGCCGTGGCGATGCGCTCGACATAGATGCGCTCTTCCGGCGGCAGATGCTCCGACCCGTGCAACAAGCCCGAAAAGCCGATGACGCTGGTCAGCGGCGTCCGCAGTTCATGGCTCATATTGGCCAGGAATTCGCTCTTGGCCTGCACCGCCGCCTCGGCGGTCTCCTTGGCCTCCAGCACCTCGGCCTCCAGCGTCTTGCGCTGGGTCATGTCGCGGATCACCACCACCACGTCATCGACCTGGCCGTGCTCGTCCTTCAGGGCCTTGAAGGTGCATTCGACCCAGACGGTCTCGCCGTTCTTGTGCACCGCCCGGTGCTCCAGGCGGGTCGGCTCGCCGGTCTTCACCGCCTTGCCGATGGCGCCCAGCACCAGATGGCGGTCCTCGGGGTGGACATAGTCGGTCGACTGGCCGCTCATCTCCTCGTACGTCCAGCCCAGAAGCTGCTGGATCGCCGGCGAGATGTATTTGCTCGACCCGTCCATCTTGACCCGGGTGATGACGTCGCCGGTGTTCTCGGCCAGCAGGCGATAGCGCCGCTCATTGGTCTGCGCCGCCCGCAGGAGCCGCTCGCGCTCGGTCACGTCCTGCAGCACGCCGAACAGGGCGATCACCCGGCCGGTGGCGTCCTTCTCGGTCGCCCCCTCGGCCGCCACGACGCGCTCGACGCCGTCGGCCCCGACCAGCCTCAACTTGAAGGTATAGCCCTCGCCCGTCTTCAGCGCCCGCTCGACCAGGCGCTGGATCTCCGCGCGGTCGTCTTCGTGATAGTGGCTGAACACGTCCTCCAGCTTGGGCGAGAAGGCGCCCGGCGCGATCGCATGGATGCGATAGATCTCGTCCGACCAGGTCACGGCCCCCGTCGTGATCTCATAGCGCCAGCGCCCGACCCCGACCATGTCCTCGGCCAGCCGCAGCGTCTCCAGACGCGCCGCCTCCTGGCGCATGGCCTCGGCGTGCTCCATCAGTTCGCCCGCCAGACCGGCCAGTTCGCGGATCAGCCGCAGCTCCGTCTCCGTCGGCGCAGGGCGCGGCTTGACGTCCATCACGCCGATGGCGCCCGCCGGACGGCCGTCGCCCGCGCATACCGTGGCCCCCAGGAAGAAGCGCACCCGCGGTTCGCCCGTCACCATCGGATGATCGCGATAGACCGGATGCTCCAGCGCGTCCTCGACCGCCACCACCGCTTCGGGCCCCAGGCTCGCCAGGGCGTGGCTGACGCTGCTCATGCGCGGAATGCTGATCTCATCCAGCCCCACGCCGGACAGAAAGACGGCGCGGTCCTCGTCCAGCACGGTGATCATGGCGTGAGGCGCGCGGAACGCCGCGCAGGCGATCGCCGTCAGCCGGTCAAACGCATCCCGCGCGCCGGTCTTCGCCCTCTTTTGTGCTGCGACAAAGCCCATCTGCCCCCATCCTACCCCCCTGCGGACGAATTATTCGTTAGCAGAGCCGCGTTCGCCCATCCACTCCGGAGCCTCGAACTCCAGCGCGTCCTCCGGCTCCTTCAACGCCAGCTCCGAAACCGTCTGGCGCCGCACCGAGACCCCGGCCGCGTGCACCGTCTCCGGGTCGCCGGACACCAGCGGGTGCCACCAGGCCAGCGTCCGCCCTTCATGCAGCCGACGATAGGCGCACGACAGAGGCATCCACTTCAGCCGCTCGATGTTGTCCGGCGTCAGCTGCACGCAGTCCGGCACCTCGGCCTGGCGCTGGGCGTAGTCGGTGCAGGTGCAACGGTCCGGGTCGAACAGCTTGCAGTGCACCCGCGTCGGGATGATCTGCCCCGTATCCTCGTCCTCGAAACGGATGACGCAGCACAGGCCGCAGCCGTCGCACAGGCTCTCCCACTCGGACGGAGACATCTCCGCCAGGGTCTTGGTTTCCCAGAAAGGCTTGGGCGAGGTGGAATTCATGGGCGCGCCTATACGCCCCAAATCCCCATCTGTCGCGGTTTCAGTGACTGACGCTCTTGGAGAAGAGGTTGATCACCACCACCCCGCCGATGATCAGCGCCAGGCCGATGATCGCCGGAAGGTCCAGCTTCTGCTTGAACAGGAACAGGCCGATCACCGAAATCAGCACCACCCCCAGCCCGCTCCAGATCGCATAGGCCAGCCCCACCGGCATCTGCTTCAGCGCCAGGGTCAGCAGGTAGAAGGCGACGCCGTAACAGACCGCCAGCCCCGCCGTCGGCAGCGGTTTGGTGAACTGCTGCGACTGCTGCAGCAGGGTCGTCCCCATCACTTCGAAACCGATCGCTCCAAGCAGGGCCAGCCAGGTCGCCGGGCTCATTCAGCGCTCTCGCCATAGGCGTCCGTCAGCAGACTGCCCGGCGTCAGCAGCGACAGCAGGGCCTTTCTCTGCTCCGGCGACACCTCATGCGTTCCGAACAGGTCGCTCATCCACAGACCGTCGGCGATCAGACGCAGCATCAGGGCGTCGTCCTTGCCTGCCGGATCGTCGGGATCGTCCACCGCCAGAGCGCCCATCGCCGCGCGCCAGCGCGGGGTCAGGCTCGGTTGAATGGCGCATGCAGCCAGGACGGCGCGGCCGATGCTGAAATCGCGCTCTGTCGCGGGTTCGTAAACGATCGTCCGCAGATAGGCCCGGGCGTTGCGGCCATAGGGGTTGGGATCACGCGCCGCCTCGGCCAGCACCGCCGCCGTCATTTCGGACGCCAGATGGTCGATCACCCCCTCCAGCAGGGCCAGCTTGTTCGGGAAGTGATGCAGCAAGGCCCCCTTGCTGAACGGCAGGCGCGCCACCACCGCATCCAGCGTCACCCCCATCGCCCCCTGGTCGGCGGCGATCTCGATGGCCATGTCGATGATCTGGCGGCGGGTGTCTTCGGGCGTGCGGCGGGTCGGTTGAGCGTCCATGCAAAGCGACATACCGTCTGGACGGTTTTATGTAAATCCCGAAATATTGGCCCTCGCCCCCCGGTCCGCGCTATAGGCGTCGCCTCCCTTTTCGGACTGGTGTTCATGGCCGCTCGCCCCCCTCTCGTCGCCCTCAAGGACGTCCGCCTTCAGGACGGCCCCCGCCCGCTGTTCGACGGCGTCGACATGGCGATGGAGCCGCGCAGCCGCGCCGCCCTGGTCGGCCGCAACGGGGCGGGCAAGTCCACCCTGATGAAGGTGGTCATGGGCCTGATCGAGCCGGACTCGGGCGACCGCTCGGTCCAGGCCGGCACCCGCTTCGCCTATGTCCCGCAGGAGCCCGTCATCACCGGCGAGACCCTGGCCGACTACGCCGCCTCGGGCGAGGCCGAGCGCTGGACCGCCGAAAGCTGGCTGGAGACCTTCGGCCTCAACCCGGCCAAGTCCACGCAGGGTCTGTCCGGCGGCGAGATCCGCCGCGCCGCCCTCGCCAAGGCCTTCGCCGAAGAGCCCGACCTGCTGCTGCTGGACGAGCCGACCAACCACCTCGACATCCTGGCCATCGAACTGCTGGAGAACGAGCTGATCCAGGCCCGTTTCGCCCTGCTGGTGGTCAGCCACGACCGCGCCTTCCTGAACCGCGTCACCGACACCGTTCACTGGCTGGAAGGCCGCAGGGTCCGCACCCTGAACAAGGGCTTCGTCGAGTTCGACGACTGGGCCGCCAAGGTCATGGAGGAAGAAGCCGAATCCCTGCGCCGCCTGACCAAGCGCATCGAGGCCGAGACCTACACCTTCTACCGCTCCATCACCGCCCAGCGCACCCGCAACGAGGGCCGCGCCCGCGCCCTGCAGCAGATGCGTCTGGACCGGGCCGAACGGGTCAAGGATCTGCCGCGTGAACTGAACCTCGGCGTCGATTCCGGCGCCGTCTCGGGCAAGCTGGTCGCCGACATCAAGGGCGTCAGCAAATCGTTCGGCGACCGGACCATCTTCAAGAACCTGACCACCCGCATCATCCGCGGCGACCGTCTGGCCATCGTCGGCCCCAACGGCGCGGGCAAGACCACCCTGGTCAAGGTGCTGCTGGGCGAACTGGCGCCGGACGAGGGCGCCGTCCGCATGGGCGCCAACCTCGAACCCCTCTACCTCGATCAGTCGCGCGAGGGGCTGAAGTCGGACATGACCCTGTGGGACGCCCTGACGCCGGGCGGCGGCGACTCCATCCTGGTGCGCGGCCGCTCCATGCACGTCGCCGCCTACTCCAAGGACTTTCTGTTCCAGGAAGCCCAGCTGAAACAGCCCATCTCCACCCTGTCGGGCGGCGAGCGCAACCGGCTGCTGCTGGCGCGGGCGCTGGCCCAGCCCGCCAATCTGCTGATCCTCGACGAGCCGACCAACGACCTCGACATGGACACGCTGGAGAAGCTGGAGGAACTGCTCGAATCCTACGACGGCACCCTGATCCTGGTGTCGCACGATCGCGATTTCGTCGACCGTCTGGCCACCTCGACCATCGCCCTGAACGGCCGCGGCGACGTGGTCGAGACGCCCGGCGGCTGGCAGGACTTCCTGCGCCAGAACCCCGGCTTCCTCGCCCCGCCCCCGACCCACGCC
>NZ_MTHE01000026.1:0-14585 GCF_001956865.1 Brevundimonas sp. ZS04 | reverse complement strand
CACGACGGCGGCGTCCAGCTTCCAGAGGCCGCCAGCACCGTCGTCTCGCGCCGCGTCGCGCCCTGGCCGAACCAGGCGCGGCCCGTGCTGCGGTCGACCCTCAGCGCCTCATGCCAGGCCCCGCCGTCGGGACTGACCTTCAGCCGCAGGTCGTCGTCGCCGACCAGACCCAGCTCGGCCCGCCCGCCCCAGCCGCTCTGGAACAGCAGGGACAGGACGTCGCCCGCCGCCTGTTTGTTGAAGGTGAAACGCAGATCGCCGTCGCCGCCGCTCTCGCTCTCCAGCGCGGTCCACAGCGCCTTATTGGCCCGCACGGCGACGACGTTCGTCGCGTCCGCCGTGGCGTTCACGCCCAGACGGGTGATCTGCTGGATCTCCTCCGGCAGGCCGAAGGACAGGGGCGTCCAGACGCCTTCGCGGCGGACCAGCATCTCCTCGCTATCCAGCACCACGGCCAGCAGGCCGTCCGGCGCCGGAACCGGCAGCCAGCCGCCCCGCTCATGTCGCAGCAGGCTGCCCGCCGGATGCATCGCCCAGTCCGCGCCCGTCGCCGCCTCCGGCAGGATATAGAGCGCGCCCTCGGCCGGGTCGGCAGGCTGTACTGTCGTGGCGCGACTGACCACCGCCGTCTGGATCAGGGCGTCCAGACGGGTCAAGGCCTCGTTCAGGGTCACGTGTTTCTGCAGCTGTCCGGCCGCCAGATAAGGCAGGCCCAGCCGCGCGCTGGCGTCATCGCTCATGGCGGTCTCCAAAGGTTGAGACCGCAGTCTGCTCAGGCGCCGGGCCCCGGCGCGCCGATCCGCTCCAACCTGCGCCAAAGCCGGGAATTTTCAGGGATTGGCGGCGTCGAACGCGCTATCGACACGCGCCGCGCCAGCGCATTCGGCCGCATGAGGCCACGCTCGACAGGCCCGGCGCCGGCGCGCTAACCGACGCTTCCGCCCATTTTCATCAAAGGTCGCAGCATGACCCTGACCCAGGCCCTGATGCGGCTGGCCGCCCTGACCCTGCTGGCGCCCTCCGGCCTCGTCGCCGTCTCGGCCCTCAGCCGCATCGGCCACCGCCTGCCCGACCTGCTGACCCAGTTCACCGCGCCCGCCCTGGTCGCGACCGTCGTGCTGTGCGGCCTCTTCCTGCTGCTTCGTCTGTGGGACATGGCGGCGCTGGGCGCGGGCGTGTCGGGGCTGCTGCTTCTGGCCGTCTGGCCCCAGTGGACGCCTGAAAAAGGCCGCGCCGCCGGACCGGAAACCCTGACCGTCTATTCCGCAAACCTGTGGGCCCGAAATCAGGATGTGGCGGCCATCGCCCGCTCCATCGAACAGGCCGACGCCGATGTGGTCATGCTGATCGAGTTGGGCGACGCCCCGGCTGCGCAACTGGACACGATCCTGCGCGCCTACCCGCACCGGGTCAGCACGCCGCGCAAGGACCGGCCCAGCGGCGCCGCCCGTTCGGTGATCGCCTCGCGCCTGCCTCTCCATCGAGTGCGCGACGCCGACGGTCAGGGCCTGGCCGCCCTGGTCGCCCAGGCCGAGACGTCGCTGGGGCCGGTCAGCCTGATCGCCGTCCACATGACGCGGCCCTGGCCCTTCCAGCACCCCTACGGCCAGATCAGCCAGGCGCAGCGCCTGGCCGGACTGCGCGCCGGGCTGGAGGGTCCGGTCGTCGTGGCGGGCGATTTCAACAGCGTCTCCAGCGGCCGCATCGGCCGTCAGATCAAGGCCGAGACGGGCCTGATCCCCGCCCCCGCGCGGCCCGGCACCTGGCCCTCGGCCCTGCCCGCCTTCCTCGGCATCACCATCGACCACGTCTGGCGCTCGCCCGATCTGGCGCTGGTCGAGCGACGGCTGGGTCAGAAGACGGGATCGGACCACCGCCCGGTGATCGTGCGCCTCAGCCGGGCCGAGCCATAAGGGCCTTCAGCCGCGCCTCGTGTCCGTGGTCGGGGAAGTCGTCGGCGATCCAGCCGTCTTCAAAGGCCTTGAGCAGCCGCCCCGTCTCCGGCCCCGGCTGTAAGCCCAGCCGCGCCAGATCCTTGCCTCCGACCGGCAGTTTCGGCGGCGTCCAACCCGCCGCCAGCGCCAGCAGACGCTGCACCACCCCGGCGTCCGCGCCCGACGCCCAGGCGCGATAAAGCCGATCCTCAACCGCCTGACGCCCGGCGCGCCAGATAGCGGCGCGCGTCTCGGCCTCGCTCATCGCCGGGTCGATCCGTTCGGCGACGGCCTCGACCAGTCGGTCCCGCTGGGCGTTCGAAAGCCGAAGCTTCAGCGCCGCTGCGCGCACGGCCTCCGCTTCATCCGGCAACAACGCCGACAGGCGCAGCACCGGGTCCGCGCTGATCCCGACCACCGCCTCGAACAGCGTCAGACTTTCCGGCTGCGGCGCCACCCGCCCCAGCACGCCCGCCTGATCCATCAATCGCACCGCCGCGCGCGGATCCGGCGCGGCCAGCAGTTTGAGCAGTTCCTTCGACACCCGCTCGGCCGATAATTGCTCCACGCCCTCGGCCAGAGCCGCGCAGGCCGACACCGCCGCCGCATCCGGCGCGCCGCGTCCATACCAGGCGAAGAAACGATAGAAACGCAGGATGCGCAGATAGTCCTCGCGGATGCGCTGTTCCGGCTCGCCGACGAAGACGATCCGTCCGGCCAGGGCGTCCTCATACCCCGCGCCCGTCGGGTCTAGGATCAGCCCGTCCGCATCGGCATAGAGCGCGTTCAGACGGAAATCCCGCCGCGCCGCATCCTCGGCCCAGTCGTCGGTGAAGGCGACCGTGGCGCGCCGCCCGTCGGTCGACACATCCCGGCGCAGGGTGGTGATCTCGAACGGCTGGCGTTCCGATATCGCCGTCACCGTGCCGTGCTCCATGCCGGTCGGCACGCTCTTCAGGCCCGCCGCCTTCAGCGCCTTCACCACCGCCTCGGGCGTCAGGACAGTGGCGATATCCACGTCGTCGATCGGCGCGCCCAGCACGGCGTTGCGCACGCAGCCGCCGACGAAGCGGGCGCAATCCGCCCCGCCCGCCGCCGCCAGCGCCGCCATCACCGCGCGGGTGGCGTCGGCCGTCAACCAGTCCTGCCCCTCCAGGACGCGGCTCATCCCACGCGCTCGCTGGCGTCAGCCTCGGCGGCCTGCTGCGGCGCAGCCTCTTCGCCGTACAGCCGGTTGAACAGCCCCTTCAGAATGCCGGCCGTCGCGCCCCAGATGTAGCGCTCGCGATAGGGCATGGCCCAGAACCAGCGGCGCGGCCCGTTCTCCTGATCATAATAGTCCCGGCGATGGTTCACCGGGTCCATCAGGAAGTCCCACGGCGCCTCGAACACCTCAGCCACCTCGGCGGGCGAGGCGGTGACGACCGGCGGCGCCGTCAGCCAGCCCACCACCGGCGTCACCAAAAAGCCGGTGCCCGTCTCATAAGGGTCGCCCAGCCCCAGCGGCTCGACCACTGCGGGGTCCAGCGCGATCTCCTCCCACGCCTCGCGCAGGGCGGCGTCCAGCGCCGTCTCGCCGGGATCAAGCCGCCCGCCCGCAAAGGCGATCTGCCCCGTATGGCTGGCCAGACTATCGGATCGGCGGGTCAAAAGGACGCTGGGCCCATCCTCACGCGCGATAATGGGGATTAGCACCGCCGCGGGTCTCAACTTGGCCTTCGGGCGGCTGTAGTCGGGGTTCAGGTCATAGTCGGACCGCACCGCCACACGCTCCGGCGACCATGCGGACACAGGGTCCAGCCTCTGTTGAAGCCGCGTCTTCAAGCCGGAACAGGTCAAAGCCCCGCTCCTTCCGGCCCCAGCGGATACATCACGCCGCCCGAACGCACGGCCAGCCGCCCGTCCGCCTCCTGCGCCCGCTCGACCATCTCATAGAAGACCGGCCGCGCGATCCGCGCCCACAGATCACCCCGCACATGGACGCGCGGCGCAGGCTCGCCGGTCGCCGGGTCCGTCTCGACGACGATGGCGTGGTCAGGACCGGCGGCGGCCTCGTCGCCTTGATCCGTGATGAAGACCAGAGCGTCGTCCTCCACACGCACCGCCACGGCGCGGAACGGCAGATCCTCGACCGTGATCTTCAGCTTCTCGACCGGCGTGACCAGATGATAGCCGTCCGGGTCTTTCCTCAGCACCGACGAGAACAGCCGCACCAGCTCCGCCCGCCCGATGGGCGAGCCTTCATGCATCCACACCCCGTCGGCGCGGATCAGGATGTCGATCTCGCCGCAATGTTCGGGGCGCCACAGATGCACGGGCGGCAGCCCCCTGCCCGGCGCCTGTCGCGCAGCCTCGGCCACGCCTGTCAGACCCGAGGATGTCGGTGGGTTCGTCATATCCGAACTATGGGATGCGTCGCCTCGCAAAGGAAGGCTGCGCCCGGTTCAGGCGTCGGGACGAACCGCTCCGACCGGCGCCGCTGCGGTGAAGGGCAGCCACATCACCCGCCGCTGATCCACCGGCCCCGGCAGCACGGCGTCCGGCGCAGGCACGAACCCGAAACGCGAGAAATAGGGCGGATCGCCGACCAGCAGGACGCCGTCCAGCCCCAGGGCCTTCGCCTCCTCGATGCAGGCGCGCACCAGTTCGCCGCCCAGTCCGGTGCTGCGGCTGGCCCTGTCCACGGCGATCGGGCCCAGAAAGACCGACCGCGCCTCGCCCGTCAGGATCGACCACAGCCGCACCGACCCGATCAGACGCTCGCCTTCATACAGGCAGAACCCAGCCGCCAGCGGCGACCGCTCGCGCAGACGCTCGGCCGTCTTGGCGAAGCGACCGGGGCCGAAGGCGGCGATGACCAGGGCGTCGATCGCGGCGGCGTCCTCGAGCGTTTCACGCACGATTCCGCGTACGAAATGCGGGTCGTTTTCAGGGGCGGAGGCAGGCGCGGCGTTCATGCGCGGCCCGTAGTCCCCCTCGCCCCTCGAATCAATCGCGATTTCGCGACATCAGCCCAGTTTGGAAAAGTCCGGCGCCCGCTTCTGGCTGAAGGCCATGAAAGCCTCCATCGCCTCAGGGCTGCGCATCTGCGCGCCGAAGGCCTGGGCTTCCAACTGCATCACGGCCCACAGTGCCTCGGCGTCGCGCATCAGGGCCTTGGTCTTGCGGATGGCGTTGGGCGCGCGCGCCGCCAGCTTGGCCGCCAGATCCACCGCCGTCGCCTCGACCTGATCGGCCGGAACCGCGCGGTTGGCCAGGCCCCAGGCCAGGGCCGTCCTGCCGTCGATCGCCTCGCCCAGGGCGAACAGCTCAAACGCCCGCTGATGGCCGAGAACGCGCGGCAGCAGCAGCGACGACGCCGCCTCCGGCGCCAGCGCCAGATTGACGAAGGGCACGGACAGCAGGGCGTCCTCGGCCACCACCACCATGTCGCAGTGCAGCAGCAGCGTCAGCCCGATGCCCACCGCCCGGCCGCGCACCGCCGCGACGGCGGGCTTGTCCAGGTCCGCCAGCGCCTTCAGAAAGCGGAACACCCCCATCTCGACCAGGTCGCCGGGCGTCTGTCCCAGGGCGATGAAGTCGGCGATGTCATTGCCCGCCGAGAAGGAATCCCCCTCGCTGCGGAACAGGATGACCCGCACGGCGTCGTCGGCCTTCGCCCGCTCCGTCGCGTCGGCCAGGGCCGCATACATGGCCTGGGTGATCGCGTTCTTCTTGTCCGCGCGGTCGAAGACGACCGTCAGGACGCCGCCTTCCAGATGAGTCCGGATATGTTCGCTCATTGGCCTGTCTCCAAAAGGCTCCACCAGTCGACGCCGCCTTCGTCCCGCACGCGGCGGCCCCGTCCCTGGCGTTCAAGATAGTTGAGGTGCGCCAGCGCCTCGCCGGTCGCCATGCCCAGCACGGCGTCGCCGACCGGCCGCGCGAACAGGGCGCCGAACACGTCCACGGCGCGGCACGGCGTGCGCAGCGTCTTCTCCAGCCGTTTCAGCGCCACCTCATGCCCGCGCATCAGCGCCTCCAGCCGCAAGGTCACGCCGTAGAACGGCTCCCCGTGCGACGGCAGCACCAGCAAATCGCCCGGCAGCCGTTCCTTCAGCGCCGCCAGCGACCGCAGCCAGTCGCCCAGCGGATTGGCCTGCGGCTCCGTCGGCCAGATCGAGATGTTAGAGGAAATGCGCGGCAAGATCTGATCGCCCGCGATGAAGACGCCGTCCTTCTCGCGCCACAGACAGACGTGTTCGGGGCTGTGCCCCTCGCCGACCACCACGCGCCAGTCATCGCCGCCGACGCTCAGGACATCGCCGTCCTGCACCCGACGATAGTCGCGCGGAAAATCCTGAACCATGCGGCCGAAGCCGCCGTAGCCGTCGCGCCAGCGCGCCAGCTGCTCATCCGACCAGCCCGCCGCACGATAGAAGGCCTCGGCCGCCGCCGGCGGCCCCAGAGCGTCGTCGCCGATCAACATCCGCGCCGTCACATACTCCGTCCGCGACATCAGCAGCGGCGCGCCGAACCGTTCGCACAACCAGCCCGCCAGGCCGATGTGATCCGGATGCATATGGGTGCAGATGACGCGCGTGACCGGCCGACCGCCGAAGGCCCCTGCCAGAGCCTGGTCCCACCCCGCCCGTGAAACCTTCGTCGCTAGCCCGGCGTCGATAACCGTCCAGCCCCCGTCATCCTCAATGGCGTAGAGATTGATATGATCAAGGGCCATCGGCAGCGGCAGACGCAGCCACAGCACGCCGGGCGCAACCGAAACCGCCTCACCCGTCACGGGAACCACCGCAAAGGGGTAGGTCAGTCCGCGCTTTATGTCAGGGTCAGCCGCTGGAACGCCATCCGCCAAGTCAGTCTCCTTTGAATACTGTACTGCGTATGCCCAAAAGTACGACATGCCAACCGACTTTCGCCGACGATCGCAGACTTGACCGCACGCAGCTCTCCGCCCAAGGCTTATCGCTTCAAAATTCCGGCAGCCTCGGAGTCTCAAAATGTTCAAATCTCGCCTAGCTCTCGCCGCCGCGGGCGCGATGGTTCTCGTCATGGCAGCGTCGGAAACATCGCTTGCACAGTCCTCGCTCAGTCAATCCAGCAATCCTGAGCACGGCGGACGCGCGGCCCCGGGCAGCTCGGTCGATCCCAATCCTGTGGCGGGCACGCGCGATACCAGTGCAAGCCGCGTCCGTGGAAACCGTCGCGCCCAGGTCGACGCCCGCGCACGCGCGCAAGCTGAAGCCGCAGCGGTAGATCCCGCTACAATCAAGGCTGAAGCGGAAACGCTGTTTGCAGCCACAGGCACGCAATGCCAAATCACAGAGGCCAAGTTGCTTGGCCAAACGTCTGACAAGACAAAGATTTACGAGGCGGCCTGCGCTAGCGGACCTGGCTATATCATTCTTGCTTCCACGCCGCCTCAGGCAATGGACTGCTTGGTGTTGGCGTCATCAGCCGAACAAACGCGAGCGCGCGATCCCAACGCCGATGTCGGCACCCAGTGCTCCTTGCCGGCCAATGACAACGCCATGGCCGTCTTCACCGCCTTCGCCAAGGAAGCCGGCCTGCCCTGCACCGTCGACCAGGGCAGCATCATCGGCGCCAAGCCGGGCGGCGCCGTCGTCTATGAAATCGGCTGCGTCGGCGTGGACGGCGCCCAGATCAACAAGGGCGCCAACGGCTGGGAAGTCGCGGACTGCCTGGAACTGGCCTCGGCCGGCTCAACTTGCCGCTTCACCACTCCGCAGGAACAGGCCGCCACCGTAAAGGCCCTGCTCGCTGGTTCGGACGCCGCCTCGTGCGACGTGTCGCAAGCCCGCTACATGGGCCGCAACGCCAACGGCGCCTTCTATGAAGCCGCCTGCAGCGGCGCCGAGGGCGTCATTGCGCGCCTGAACGCCGAAAACGTCGTGCAACAGATATACCCCTGCGCCACCGCCCAGCAGATCGGCGGCGGCTGCAAGCTGACGACCACGGCTCCGGCCACCGCGCCGAACAGCTGATCCTCAGTTCAGGCTGAAAATCAGACGCCGCCGGAGCGATCCGGCGGCGTCTTTGTTTTGCCCGCCCCTCTTCCCGAACGCAGCGGCTCACCTTAGCCTTGCGTCCCATGCGCATCGCCACCTGGAACGTGAACTCGGTCAACGCCCGCCTGCCCACGGTGCTGGAATGGATTCAGGCCGCCAATCCCGACGTCGCCTGCTTCCAGGAGATCAAGTGCGTGGACGAGAAGTTCCCGCGCGAGGCCTTCGAAGACCTGGGCTACAACGTCGAGACGCACGGCCAGAAGAGCTACAACGGCGTCGCCCTGCTGTCGAAATACCCGCTGTCGGACGTGCGGCGCGGCCTGCCCGGCGACGATACGGACGAACAGGCCCGCTATCTGGAGGCCCTGATCGAGGCGCCCCGCCCGATCCGGGTCGCCTCCATCTACCTGCCCAACGGCAATCCGCTCGGCACGGAAAAGTTCGCCTATAAGCTGGCCTGGTTCCAACGGCTTCAGAACCACGCCCGCGAACTTCTGGCTCTGGAAGAGCCGCTGGCCCTGTGCGGCGACTACAACGTCATCCCCGAGGCTGAGGACGCCAAGAACCCCGCCGCCTGGGCCGAAGACGCCCTGTTCCAGCCTGAAAGCCGCGAGGCCTTCCGCGCGCTGAAATGGCTGGGCCTAGCCGATTCCCACGAACTGGGCCGCGAGCCCGCCGGAACCTTCACCTTCTGGGACTATCAGGCGGGCGCCTGGCAGAGGAACCACGGCATCCGCATCGACTTCGCCCTGCTGTCGCCCCACGCCGCCGATCGCTTCCGCGCCATCGAGACGCACCGCGAGGCCCGCGACATGGAAAAGCCGAGCGATCACGTTCCCGTCGTGGTCGATCTGGACCTGGAGGCCTGATCCATGGGCGAGACGTTCAGGGCCATTCTGCTGATCGCCCTGATCGCCGCCTTCCTGACCACCGGCGTCTTGCTGTTTTCCTGGTGGATGGAGTCCGAGCGGCGACTGCGGCGGGCGATGAAGAAGGCGCTGGGCGCCCCGGCCGACACCCTGGCCCTGTCCGCCCATGAAGGCCGCGCCGCCGGACTGGACCTTGAAGGCGGCCAGTTGGCGGTCCTGTGGAATCGCGGCGCGATGGGCCTCGTCTACGCCTTCGAGGAAGTGCTGGGGGCCGAGATCATCGTCGACGGCCACGTCGTCGCCCGCGTCCTACGCGGCCAGCACCGCAAGGAGATCGACCTCGACGCGCCCGACGCCGAACTGGTCGTGCTGCGCTTGATATTCAGCGATCCGCACAACGCCGAGTTCGAGCTGGCCCTGTGGAGCGGCTCGCGCACCGCCCCCGCCTCCGAGGCCGAGACCGCCACCGGAACCCGCTCTCCCGGCGAGGGCCTGCGACTGGGGCGCCGCTGGTTGTCGCACGTCGAAGCCTTGATGCAACGCTGATCGCCCTTCACGGCTTGAGTCAGGGCGGCTAGAAGCCCCCGTTCCTGTTCTTCGCTTCTTTCTTCAGGAGCCCCCGTGGCCCGCCTTTTCGACGCCTACATCATCGCCAACTGGACCGCCGCCGAGGGCAAGAAGCTGGGCGAGCAGACCCTGTGGGTCGGCGTCGCCAAGCGCGACGTGCGCTTCCGCCTGTACGCCGAGACGCACAACGTCGCCACGCGCGCCGAGGGCGAGAAGCTGATCGCCGACCTGCTGACCGAGCACCGCAAGCGCGGCGACCGCGTGCTGGTGGGCTTCGACTTCGATTTCGGCTTCCCGACCGGAACGGCTGCGCGGCTGAAGCTGGACGGCCGCCCGTGGGACGCCATGGGCAAGTTCCTGGCCGCCAACATCGTCGACAAAGCCGACAATACGAACAACCGCTATCAGGTCGCGGCCAAGATGAACCGCCTGATGACGGACGAGCCCTGGCCCTTCTGGGGCGCGCCCGCCAGCCAGGCTCAACGCTGGCTGACCACGACCAAGCCGCCCGAAGGCGCCGGCGCCGACATTCCCGAGTTCCGCGCCACCGAACTGGCCGCGCGCAAGGACAAGCTGCCCCCCAAGAGCGTCTGGCAGATGCACGGCGCGGGCGCGATCGGCGGCCTGACCCTGGTCGGCGTGCCCATGCTGCGCCGCCTGCTGGATGCGCTAGGCGCCTCGGCCGCCGTCTGGCCCTTCGGCACCGGCTGGCGCGAACTGACCGAGGCCGACATCGAGCCCCTGTCGGCCGTCGTCGTCGAAGTCTGGCCCCTGATGTTCGAGGCCAAGCGCGGCGTGAACGCCGAAGGCGTCAAGGAATACAAGACCCAGGCCCAGGTCCGCGCCGCCGCCGAAGCCTTCGCCCGCATGGACGACGCCGGCGACCTGCAGAAAGCCTTCGCCCCGCCCGCCAGCGCAGACGAAGCCCTGATCGCCCAGGTCGAGGGTGAAGAAGGCTGGATCCTAGGTGTCTAAATCTTCCTTCTCCCCTTGAGGGAGAGGTGGGCGCCGGAGGCGCTCGGATGAGGGGTGTCAGCGCATCGGTTGTGAACGCCGTACTGACGCCCGCTCATCGAATTCCGAGAAAATGGGAGTCGACACCCCTCATCCGTCAGGCTCCGCCTGCCACCTTCTCCCACAAGGGGAGAAGGAAGAGGTTAGCCGATCAGCACCCGCGCCGCCGCGCGCGCTTCATCGGTGATCTCGGCGCCCGACAGCATCCGCGCGATCTCTTCCTGACGCGGACCTGTCTCCAGCACGTCGATGGAGGTGCGGGTGTGGCCTTCGACATCGGCCTTGCGGACCTTCCAGTGAGCGTGGCCGCGCGCGGCGACCTGCGGGCTGTGGGTCACGACCAGCACCTGCGCCCCGCGCGACAGGCGTTGCAGGCGCCCGCCGACGGCCTCGGCCACGGCGCCGCCGACGCCCTGATCCACCTCGTCGAAGATCATGACCGGCTGGCGCTGGTCCTCACGGCTGGCCAGCGCCGCCTTCATCGCCAGCGCGAAACGCGCCAGCTCCCCGCCCGACGCCACCGTGTCCAGCGGCCCGAAGGCGGTTCCGGCGTTGGTCGCCACCTCGAACCGCACCGTCTCGACGCCCAGCGGACCGCGACGCCCTTCGACCGGCTCCAGCGTCACGCGGAAGCGGGCGCGCTCCAGCTTCAACGGGCCAAGTTCGTCCATGACGGCGGCGACCAGCCGGTCCCCCGCCGCCTCGCGCGCCGAGGTCAGCAGCATGGCCGCCACGTCATAGGCCTCGATCGCCACGGCGACGTCACGGCGGGCCTTGGTCAGCGCCTCTTCACCGTCCTCGATCAGGCGAAGTTGCTCGCGCAGGCGCAGTCGTAGCCCCGGCAACGCCTCGACTGTCGTGTTCAGCTTGCGAGCGGCGGCGCGCAGGGCGAACAGCCGCTCCTCCGCCTTGTCCAGACGGCCCGGCTCGAAGTCGAAGGCGTCGGCCGCTGCGTCGACACAGGCCACCGCCTCGGTCGCTTCGACCAGGGCGCGGTCCACCGCCTCGGCGGCCGAGGCCAGTTTGACGATGATGGGATTATCGCCCTCTGCGCCCGCCTGCACCGCCCGCTGGCGCGCGTGCTCCACCGCGCGCAGGGCCGAGGCCAGACGCTGGCTCAGCTTGTCGCCGCCCAGCAGATTGCGCGCATCGGCCAGATCGGCCACCGCCTTCTCCGCCGCGCCCAGGATGGCGCGTTCGCCCGCAAGCTCCGTCTCTTCGTCCGGCTTGGGATCAAGGGCGTCGAGATCGGCCAGATTCTGCGCGATTTCCTCGGCCTTGGCCGCAGCCTCGGCGGCCGAGGCTTCCAGATCATCCAGATGGGCCTGCGCCGCCTTCAGACGCTCGGCCGCTCCCGCTACGCCCGCCAGTTGCGGTTGCAGCCCGCCGTAGTTGTCCAGCAGCGCCCGGTGCGTCTTCCAGTCCAGCAGGCCGACGGTTTCATGCTGGCCGTGCACCTCGACCAGCAGGGCGCCGATCTCGCGCAGCGCCGTCACCCCGGCGGGCTGATCGTTGACATAGGCGCGGCTGCGGCCGTCAGCCGACACGACGCGGCGCAGGATCAGCTCTTCGCCCGGCGCGACCTCGAAGCCGCGTTCGGACAACAGGGCGATCAGGGCTTCATCATCAGGCGCGGTGAAGACGGCCGTAGCCGAGGCCTGCTTGGCGCCGTTCCGCACCAGTCCGGCGTCGGAGCGCGCGCCCAGCGCCAGGCCCAGCGCGTCGAGGATGATGGACTTGCCCGCCCCCGTCTCGCCGGTCAGCACGGTCAGACCGTCCTCGACCTCCAGGTCAAGGGCGTCGACGAGGACGACGTCACGGATCGAGAGGGTGGTCAGCATGGGCGATCTGATTCGATGTTTCGCCGCATCCTAGCCGGAAACAGAACAGGAACGCAGCGCCTTAATCACGCCGCGTCACTGCCCTGCGACCGGATCAGGCGCCGCCGGGGATCAGGCGTTGCAGCCAGGATTCGCGCTTGCCTTCAGGCTGAACCGTCGGGTTCTCGCCACGCTCGCGCAGCAGGGCGAAGGCCTCGGCGTACCAGGGGCTGCCCGGATAGTTGTGGCCCAGGACGGCGGCGTTACGCGTCGCCTCCTCGGTCAGGCCCAGGCTCAGATTGACCTCGACTAGACGATACAGGGCCTCAGGCGTGTGCGAGGTGCGCTGGAAGTCGGGGTTGTTGATGACGGCCTTGTAGCGGTTCAACGCGCCCAGCGGCTGGTTGGCGCGCTGGTAATAACGGCCAACGGTCATTTCCTTGCCGGCCAGCTGGTCGTTGACCATGTCGATCTTGACCCGCGCATCGGTGGCGTAGGACGAACCGGGATAGCGACGCACCACGTCGCGCAGACCCGCCAGGGCGGCCTCGGCGTAGCCCTGGTCCCGACCCACGTCGACGATCTGCTCGAAGTTGCAGACAGCCTTCATGTAGAAGGCGTAGCTGGCCGACGGATTGCCGGGGAACAGGGCGATGAAGCGGTCAGCCGCCGCGATCGCGTCCTGATAGTTGTTGTTCTGATAATAGGCGTAGACCTGCATCAGGATCGCCCGACGCGCCCATTCCGAATAGGGGTGCTGACGCTCCACTTCCTGGAAGTAGTCGACGGCGTCCATCCAGCGCTTGGACTGCAGGCGCTGATAGCCGGTGTTGTAGAGGGCCTCGACCGGACGCTCCTCATAGGCCAGCTTCTGGCGCGGCTTGTTGCCGGCGCAGGCGGAAAGCGACAGGGCCGCGACGGCGACCGTCAACAGGGTCAGGCCGGTACGAGACTTCGAAGCGAGCAAGGGCGACCTCATCAAGATGCCTTCGGGACGCGGACACGCGACACGCGCCCTCGTTAGCAGGATGCGTCCTCTATAACAGCGCCCGCGCCCAAGCCAATCGGCTGAAATCGAAGATCCGACCGGAACACGGCTGGACGCCGCACCGTTCGCCGCCTAGAGAGCGCGTCCAGAAACGCATCCGCGACTATTGGCGGAGCGATGACGGCGAAAGGATGACCGGTCAATGAAGCTGCTCGCAGGCAATTCGAACCGGAGCTTGGCCCAGGCCATCGCTGCCCACCTGGACATGCCGCTGACCAAGGCCCAGGTGAAGCGTTTCGCGGACAATGAGGTGTTCGCCGTCGTCGAGGAGAACGTGCGCGGCGAGGATGTCTTCATCATCCAGTCGACCTCGTATCCGGCCAACGACAATCTGATGGAGCTGTTGATCATGACCGACGCGCTGGTGCGCGCCTCGGCCAAG
This sequence comes from Brevundimonas sp. ZS04, assembly GCF_001956865.1. NCBI lineage: Bacteria > Pseudomonadati > Pseudomonadota > Alphaproteobacteria > Caulobacterales > Caulobacteraceae > Brevundimonas > Brevundimonas sp. ZS04. Next base: position 925 of record NZ_MTHE01000026.1, on the reverse strand, counting down.
CGGATCACGGCCGTCATGCCCTACTTCGGCTACGCCCGTCAGGACCGTAAGACCGGCGGCCGCACGCCGATCTCGGCCAAGCTGGTCGCCAATCTGATCACCCGCGCCGGCGCCGACCGCGTCCTGACCATGGACCTGCACGCCGGCCAGATTCAGGGCTTCTTCGACATCCCGACCGATAATCTGGTGGCGACGCCCGTCCTGGCCCAGGACATCAAGGACAACTATCCGAAGGGCGATGATCTGATGATCGTCTCGCCCGACGTCGGGGGCGTGGTGCGCGCGCGCTCGCTGGCCAGCCGCCTGAACGCCGACCTCGCCATCGTCGACAAGCGCCGTCCCAAGGCGGGCGAGAGCGAAGTCATGAACATCATCGGCGACGTCGAAGGCCGCCGCTGCATCCTGTTCGACGACATCGTCGATTCGGGCGGCACCCTGGTGAACGCCGCCAAGGCGCTGATCGACCGCGGCGCGACCGAGGTCTCGGCCTACATCAGCCACGGCGTCCTGTCGGGGCCGGCGGTCGACCGCGTCGCCAACGGCCCTCTGAAGGAGCTGGTGATCACCGACTCCATCGAACAACCTGACGAAGTTTTGAACTGCTCGAAGATCCGTCGCGTGCCCGTGGCTCCGCTGATGGGCGAGGCGATTCGGCGCATCGCCAACGAAGAGTCGGTCTCAAAGCTGTTCGATTAAGGTTCGGCTAACCATTCCCTCCGCGATATAAGGGCTTGTAGTTCGGTAGGCGCCTCGCGCCTCCGACGCCCGTCCAAGTGCGTATCGCTTAAAAGCAAGGGAAGATCGCCGATGCCCCAGGCCTTCTTGCGTCGCGGCCTCTCCGTCGCCGCTGTCGCCGCCGCCGCCGTCCTGGCCAGCTGTTCGACGCCTGAGCCGGAAGCGCCGCCCCCTGCGCCGCCCCCGCCGC
>NZ_MTHE01000025.1:0-14825 GCF_001956865.1 Brevundimonas sp. ZS04 | reverse complement strand
CGGGAGAGGGATGCTCATTAACCATTCCGTTGAAATCAAGGCGTTAGAACCCGTCCACAGGCTGTGAATACTCATTTTGTTCTGTGTATGTTCTGATTTTACAGTCTCCACGACGCTGATCGAACCGCAAATTAGGTTAAAGGGCGTCAACTAATCCCATTGAGGCCCATTCTGTCCCATGCTATCCCAATGGCTCATGAGTAGGGGCTGAAAGCCCGACGCGTGGGCTTTCTTCAACGGATTTCAGGGACGGGCCGCAGGGTTCGATAGGGCAGGGCGTGTTTCTCTCGACCTACGAGAAGCAGCTGGACGGCAAGCGCCGTCTCCTGATCCCTCAGGAATTCCGCACGGCCGAGAACGGCGCCGAGCACGGCGTCTTCTGCTTTCCCTCCATCGAAGCCGATTGCCTGGAAGCGGGCGGCGACAAGCTGTTCGCCGAATATCGCGCGGTGATCGAAAGCCTGCCGTTCGGCGATCCCTACCGCTCGGCGCTGGAGGCCTCGATCTTCGGCGAGCAGAAGCCGCTGGCCTATGACTCGGGCGGGCGCATCACCCTGCCGGAGCATCTGTGCGCCGAGGTCGACCTGTCCGACACGGTCGTCATCTACGGCGTCGGCGAGCGTTTCCAGATCTGGAACAAGGACAAGTGGGCCGCGCACCGCGCCGAGCAGCGCCGCATGGCGCGCGAGGGCCTGAAGCAGTTCGGCGAGATGCGGCGTCAGGCGATGGCGGCGAAGACGGGAGGGGCGGCATGACCTCTCCGCACGCGCCTGTCCTGCTGGCCGAGGTGATCGAGGCGCTCGATCCCAAGCCGGGCGATGTGATCATTGACGCCACCTTCGGCGCGGGCGGCTATACGCGCGCCATTCTGGAGCGCGGGGCGGATGTGGTGGCGCTGGATCGCGACCCGACGGTGCAGCCGTTCGCGGACGCCGTGGCGCGCGATTTTTCCGGGCAGTTCCAGCTGATCCGCACGCCCTTCTCGGCGCTGGCCGAGGCGTTTGAGGAGAGCGGCAAGGCCAAGCTGGACGGCGCCGTCTTCGACATCGGCGTCTCGTCCATGCAGCTGGATCAGGCCGAGCGCGGCTTCTCCTTCATGCGCGACGGGCCGCTGGACATGCGGATGAGCGATGAGGGCGCGACCGCCGCCGATATCGTCAACACCTGGGACCACGGGCCGCTGGCCCATATCTTCAAGCTGTACGGCGACGAGCGCCAGTCGGGCCGGGTCGCTACCGCCATCCTGCGCCGCCGGGTCGAGCAGCCGTTCACTCGCACCCTCGATCTGGCCGAGGTGGTTGAGAAGGCCCTGGGCGGGCGTCGCGGCGCCGCCATCCATCCGGCCACGCGGGTGTTTCAGGCCCTGCGCATCGCCGTTAACGACGAGTTGGGCGAGCTGGAGCGCGGGTTGGAGGCGGCCGAAGCGACGTTGGCGCCGGGCGGACGGCTGGTGGTCGTCACCTTCCATTCGCTGGAAGATCGCATGGTCAAGGCCTTCCTGACCGAGCGCACCGGCAATGCGCCGGGCGGATCGCGCCATGCGCCGGTCGCGGTCGAGACGCGCAAGCCCAGCTTCGACCTGTTGTTCAAGGGCGCGCGCGAAGCGGGCGAGCCCGAACTGGCCTCCAACCCTCGCGCCCGCTCGGCCAAGATCCGCGCGGCCGTGCGGACGGACGCCCCGGCCTGGGGCGCGATGAAGGGGAGGGCCGCATGATCGCCATGCCCGCCCCCATCAAGCGCCTGTTCGAGTGGAAGGTGCGCGGCGTGCGCTGCGTCGAGATCATCGGCGTGGCCTGCGTCCTGGCGCTGGTCTTCTCGGTCTATATCGCCAAGGCGGCCGCCGCCCGTGAAAGCGCCGAGATCAGCAGCCTGGAGCGCGACATTCGCGAGAACCGCGAGCGGGTGCGTCTGCTGCGCGCCGAGGTCACGCGGCTGGAGCAGCCCGCGCGGCTGGAGGCCCTGTCGCGCGAGATCGGCCTGGGTCCGGTCGATGTGAAGAAGCAGGCGGGCGAGGCGGCCCTGCCCGCGATCGCGCCCCCGCCGGCTGAAAAGCTCGCCGCCGCGCCCGTCGCTGCATCTGCGGCGTCTGCTGCGGGGGCCGTGCAATGAGCGTGCATGACCATCACGGCATGGGCTATCGCGGCCGCCCGCAGGCGACCTTCGGCGGCGCGGTCTCGGCCTGGGGGCGCTGGGTCGCCTCGATCGTCTGGAATCTGGAGCATTCGTTCGAGCGCGCCCGCGCCGACGCCCGCCCGGAAGAAGACACCCGCGTCCGCATCTTCCTGATCATGGCGGCCTTCTGCGCCGTCTTCGCCTGCCTGGCCCTGGGCGCGGCGCACGCGGCCCTGCTGGCGCCTGCGCGCGGGGCGGGGGCGGGCTTCCATCCCGGCGCCCTGACGCGCGCCGATCTGGTGGATCGCAACGGTCAGCTGCTGGCGACCAACATCACCCACTACGGCCTCTACATCGACCCGCGCGAGGTCTGGGACATTCCGGCGGCCAAGGCCCAGCTGCGTCGCGCCCTGCCGCGCATTTCGGCTGCGCGTCTGGACCGGGTGATGAGCGGCGAGCGCCGTCTGATCGCCCTGAACGGCCTGACGCCGTCCGAGCGTCGGGCGGTCCACGCCCTGGCCCTGGGCGGAGTGACGTTCGAGCCGGAAGACCGTCGCGTCTATCCGCTGGGAAGCTCGGCCGTGCACCTGATCGGTCGTTCGGACACGGGCGGCCAGGGCGTCGCGGGCGCCGAGCTGGCCTTCGACCAGGAGATCCGCGCGGCGGGCGCCGCCAGCGAGGACTTCCCCCTGTCCATCGACCTGCGGGTTCAGGGCGTGGTCGAGAACGAGCTGGCCATCGCCGCCGAGGAGCACAAGGCCAAGGGCGCCGTCGCCGTGGTCGCCGACGTGCAGACGGGCGAGATCCTGGCCATGGCCTCGTGGCCGACCTATGACGCCAACCGCCGCAACGCCGCGCCGGAAGAGGCCACGCTGAACCGCGTCGTCTCGGCCCACTATGAGATGGGCTCGGTGTTCAAGAGCTTCACCGTCGCCGCCGGCATCGACACCGGCCGGGCCGACATGAACACCCTGTTCGACGCCTCCCAGGCGCTGCAGATCGGCAAGCGACGCATCACCGACTTCCACGCCACCAACAAGGTGCTGACGCTGGAGGAGGTCTATCTGCATTCGTCCAACATCGGCACCTCGCGACTGGCGGTCGAGATGGGCGGCGATGTGATGCGCGACTATTTCCGCCGTCTGGGCCTGCTGGACGCCGCCCCGATCGAGCTGAAGGAATCGGCCGCCCCGCCTAAGGTCAGGAAGTGGGACGACAGCACCCTGGCGTCGCTGTCGTTCGGCTACGGCATCATGGTCACGCCGATCCAGTATGTGTCGGCCTATGGCGCGCTGGTGAACGGCGGGCGCTATGTGCCGCCGACCCTGCGCAAGGGCGGGCGTCCGAACGCCCAGACGCATCAGGTCGTCTCGCCCGAGACGTCTGCCGTCATGCTGGACCTGATGCGCCGCAACGTCACGCGCGGCTCGGGCCGGTTCGCCGACGCGCCGGGTCTGCGCATGGGCGGCAAGACGGGTTCGGCCAACAAGCTGGTCAACGGCCGCTATAATCCGGCGGTGGCCGTCGGCTCCTTCGCCGGGGTCTTCCCCGCCGACGGGCCGGTGGACGCCAAGCGCTACACCGTCTTCGTTCTGATGGACGAGCCGGGCGTCTATCCGCGCACCGGCGGCTATGTCGCCGCGCCCGCCGTGGGCCGCATCGCCGACCGCATCGCGGGCTTCCTGGGCGTCGAGCGCAAGGCCGACCGCTGGTCCACCGCCCTGGGCGAAAAGATCCCCGAGTTCCAGGACGTGGAGGGCGACGGCCGATGAGCCAGCTGCGCCTTTCCGAACTGCTGCGCCGCGACGTGGCCTCGGACCCGGAGATCACCGCCGTCACCGCCGACAGCCGCCAGGTCGTGCCCGGCGCCCTGTTCGTCGCCCTGCCGGGGACGCAGGCCGACGGCCGCGCCTTCATTCCGCAGGCCCTGGCGAAAGGGGCCGCCGCCGTGCTGGCGCCGTCGGACACGCCCGCGGGGGCGGCGCCGGTTCTGGTCGGGTCGGGCGACGTGCACCGGGCCTACGCCATCGCCGCGCGCGCCTTCTACGGCGCCCAGCCGCGCACCTGCGTCGCGATCACGGGCACCAACGGCAAGACCTCGGTCGCCAACTTCTGCCGCCAGATCTGGGCATGGCTCGGCCTGAAGTCGGCCAGCATGGGCACCCTGGGCGTCGTCGGCCAGAAGGGCGACAAGACCTACGCCCTGACCGGCCCCGGCCTGACCAGCCCCGACGCCGCCGAGGCCGCGCGCCTGCTGGCCGAACTGGCCCGCAAGGAGGTGACGCACCTGGCGCTGGAAGCCTCGTCCCACGGCATCGACCAGCGGCGTCTGGACGGGGTGGCGATCAAGGCGGCGGGCTTCACCAACCTGACGCAGGACCACCTCGACTATCACGGCACGATGGACGAGTACCGCGCCGCCAAGATGCGCCTGTTCGAGGCCCTGCTGCCGCGCGGGCGTACGGCGGTGCTGAACGCGGATTCCGACGCCTATTCGGCCTTCGCCTCGGCCTCGATCATGGCGGGTCTGGGCGTGATGGGCGTCGGCGAGCGCGGGCGCGACCTGACCCTGCTGGCGCGCCGGGCGACGCCGGAAGGCCAGCGCCTGACCCTCGACGTGCGCGGCCGGGTGCATGACGTCCTGCTGCCGCTGGCGGGGGCGTTTCAGGCGTCGAACGCCCTGGTGGCGGCGGGCCTGTGCATCGCCGGCGGCGAAGACCCGGACCGCGTGATCCCGGCGCTGGAGCTGATCCAGGGCGCGCAGGGCCGCCTGCAACGCATTCCCGGCGGCGCGCGCGGCGGCGAGGTCTATGTCGACTACGCCCACACCCCCGACGGGCTGGAGACGGTGCTGAACGCGCTTCGTCCCCACGCGACCGGCCGTCTGATCGTGGTCTTCGGCGCGGGCGGCGACCGCGACCGGGCCAAGCGTCCCCTGATGGGCGAGATCGCCGGGCGTCTGGCCGATACGGCCATCGTCACCGACGACAACCCGCGTTCCGAAGACCCCGCCGCTATCCGCGCCCAGGTGCGCGCAGGCTGCCCCGACGCGCTGGAGATCGGCGACCGCCGCGAGGCCATCCGCCACGCCGTATCCCTGATGCGCGAAGGAGATGTGGTCGTGATCGCCGGAAAAGGGCATGAACAGGGACAGATCGTCGGCGGGGTCGTGCATCCCTTCGACGACGCCGCCGAAGCGACCGAAGCCCTGAAAGATCATGCCTGACGCACACACGCCGCTCTGGACCGCCGAAGCGATCGCCTCGGCGACCGGAGGACGGCTTCATGGACCCGACGCCACTGTCTCGGGCCTGACTTACAACAGCCGCGAGATCCAGCCGGGCGACCTGTTCCTGGCCCTGCACGGCGCGCGCGACGGGCATGAGTTCGCCGCGGCCGCCTTTGCGGCGGGCGCGACGGTGGCGCTGGTCGACCGGCCCGTCGAGGGCGGGCCCTATGTGCTGGTTCTCGACACCTTGAAAGGCTTGGAGGCGCTGGGCGTCGCTGCGCGCGACCGCGCCCGCCTGCGCGGCGCCGTCACCGGCAGCGTCGGCAAGACCAGCGTGACCCAGGCGATCAAGGCGGGCCTCGATCTGGCGGGATCAAGCCACGCCTCGATCAAGAGCTACAACAACCACATCGGCGTGCCGCTGACGCTGGCGCGGACGCCGCAGGGCACGGACCGCGCCGTGTTCGAGATCGGCATGAACCATCCGGGCGAGATCGGGCCGCTGTCGGCCTTCGTGCGCCCGCACGCCGCCTGCGTCACCACGGTCGGGCCGGTGCACATCGAGGCCTTCGCCGACGGCGAGGCGGGTGTGGCGCGCGAAAAGGCCGCCATCTTCGAGGGGCTGACGCCGGGCGGGATCGCCGTGGTCAACGCCGCCGACGCCCATGCCGACATCGTGCGTCAGGGGGCGGAGAAGGCCGGGGCCGTGGTGCGGACCTTCGGCCATGCGGCGGGCTGCGACGCGCGCCTGCTGGACTTCGTGGCGGACAGCGAGGGCGCGACCGTCGCGGCCGAACTGGACGGACGGCGCATCGAATATCGCCTCGCTCAATCGGGCGTGCACTGGGGGCTGAACAGCCTGTGTGTCATCCTGATGCTGCAGGCGCTGGACGTGTCGCTGGAAACGGCGCTTCAGGCGTTGGCGGGGTTCCAGCCGCTGGCCGGGCGCGGGCAGTTGAAGACGGTCGCCTTTCCCGGCGGGACGTTCACCCTGATCGACGAGAGCTACAACGCCAATCCGCTGTCGATGAAGGCGGGCTTCGTCAGCCTGGGCGCCAAGCCGGTGGGGCCGGGCGGTCGCCGGGTCGTGGTGCTGACCGACATGCTGGAGCTGGGCGAACACAGCCGCGCTCTGCACGAAGGTCTGGCCCCCGCCATCGTCGCCGCTGGTCTGGACCTGGTGCATACGGCCGGGCCGCAGATGCGCCTGCTGCATGATGCCCTGGCGCCTGCGCTGCGCGGAGAATGGCGCGAGACCGCCGCCGAACTGGCCGCCGAGGCCGCGACCCTGATCCAGCCGGGCGATGTGGTCATGGTCAAAGGCTCGAACGGGTCGAAGGCCTCGCTGGTCGCGGCCGCGCTTGCAAATCTCGGCGTGGCCGAACAAGAGGCGCGCGTCGCCGCCGAGGCCCAAGGGAAGTCCGCCTGATGTTCTATTTGCTCTATCTCTATTACGCGGACATCGCGCAGGAATATCCGCTGCTCCACCTGATCCAGTATCAGACGGTGCGCGTGGCCCTGGCCATGGCCACGGCCATGATCGTGGCCGTGGCCATGGGCAGCCGCTTCATCAACTGGATCCGCGCCAAGCAGGGCCGGGGCCAGCCGATCCGCGACGACGGCCCGGTGTCGCACCTGTCCAAGGTCGGCACCCCCACCATGGGCGGGCTGATGATCCTGGCGGGCATCGGCGTGGCCGTGCTGCTGTGGGGCGACCTGACCAACCCCTATATCTGGATCGTCTCGGGCGTGACGGCGGCCTTCGGGGTGCTGGGCTTCATCGACGACTACGCCAAGGTGACGAAGCAGACCTCGGCCGGGCTGACGTCCAAGCAGAAGTTGTTGGCCCAGACGGTCGTGGCCGTGATCGCCGGCGTCCTGACCGTGCTGTGGATGACCCATTCCCCGACCTCGCCGGGGCTTGAGACCTCGATCGCCTTCCCCTTCCTGAAGGCGGTGCTGCTGAACATCGGCTGGTTCTATGTGGCCTTTGCGGCCTTCACCATCATCGGCTTCTCGAACGCGGTGAACCTGACCGACGGCCTGGACGGCCTGGCCATCGTGCCGGTGATGATGGCGGCGGGCGCCTTCGGCATCATCTCCTACCTGGTCGGCAACTTCCTGTTCGCGGACTATCTGCAGGTCCACCACGTGCCCGGCGCGGGCGAGCTGGCCATCTTCTGCGCCGCCATCATCGGCGGGGGCATGGGCTTCCTTTGGTACAACGCCCCGCCGGCCAAGATCTTCATGGGCGACACCGGCTCTCTGGCTCTGGGCGGCGCCCTGGGCTCGATGGCCGTGGCGACCAAGCACGAGCTGGTGCTGGGCATCGTCGGCGGCCTGTTCGTGGTCGAGGCGGCCTCGGTGATGATCCAGGTCGGCTACTTCAAGCTGACGGGCAAGCGCATCTTCCTGATGGCGCCGATCCACCACCATTTTGAGAAGATGGGCTGGCCGGAATCGACCGTCGTCATCCGTTTCTGGATCGTCGCCGCCATGCTGGCGCTGCTCGGTCTGGCCACGCTGAAGCTGCGTTGAGCCGATGATCCCCGTTCCCGGCTTCGAGGGGCGTCGCGTTGCGGTCTTCGGCCTGGGGCGGTCGGGGATCACGGCGGCGCGCGCGCTGCAGGCGGGCGGGGCCATCCCCGTGCTGTGGGACGACGGCGTCTCGGGTCGGATGCAGGCCGAGGCGGAAGGCTTCCTGGTCGAGGATCTGACGCGGGCCAACTGGTCCGGGTTCGCCGCCCTGGTGCTGTCGCCGGGCGCGCCGCTGACCCATCCCAAGCCGCACTGGAGCGTCGAGCGCGCTCATGAGGCGGGCGTGCCGGTCATCGGCGATGTGGAGCTGTTCGCGCGGGCGCTGGCCGCCTTGCCGCAAGGGGAGCGGCCGCGCGTGGTCGCCATCACCGGCACCAACGGCAAGTCGACGACCACGGCCCTGATCGGCTGGGTGCTGAAGCAGGCGGGCCTCAGCGTCCACATCGGCGGCAATATCGGCATCGGCGTGCTGGCCCTGCCGGAGCCGACGGCGGATGCGGTCTATGTGATCGAGGTGTCGTCCTATCAGCTGGACCTGACGACGGGCTTCGCGCCGGATGTGGCGATCCTGACCAATGTGTCGCCGGACCATCTGGACCGCCACGGCGGGATGGAGGGCTATGTCGCCGCCAAGCGCAGGATTTTTCAGGCGCAGGATGGTGAGGCGCTGGCGCTGGTCGGCGTGGACGAGGAGTGGGGCCGGAAGGCTGCGGCGGATCTGCGCGCGCAGGGGCGGCGGGTCGAGACGGTTCTGAGTCTTCCTTCTCCCCTCGTGGGAGAAGGTGGATCGCGCAGCGAGACGGATGAGGGGTTGCTCCCCGTGTCCGGCGACGCGGCTGTGGCTTCGGTTGGCGAGACCCCTCATCCGAGCCCTTCGGGCCCACCTTCTCCCGCAAGGGGAGAAGGGTATGGGGCGGCGGCGGGCGTGTTGACGGCGGGCGGCGACGTGCTGGCCGACCTGACCGCCGCGCGGTCCTTGCCCGGCCGCCACAACGCCCAGAACGCAGCCTTCGCCTATGCGACCGCGCGGGCGCTGGGCGTGTCGCATGAGGCGGTGGTCGAGGGCCTGCTGACCTTCCCCGGCCTGTCGCACCGGATGGAGGCCGTCGGGCGGCTGGGCTCCGTGCGCTTCATCAACGATTCCAAGGCCACCAACGCCGACGCCGCGCGGCAGGCGCTGGCCTCCTACCCGGCTGTCTTCTGGATTGCGGGGGGCAAGGCCAAGGACGGCGGCATCGAAACCTTGCACGACCTCTTCCCGCGCGTGACCAAGGCCTATCTGATCGGAGAGGCGGCGGACGCCTTCGCCGTCACCCTGGCCGACACGCCGCACGTCGTGGCGCACACGATGGAGCGGGCCGTCGAACTGGCCGCCGCCGACGCGGCCGCGGCCGGGGGCGAGCAGGTGGTGCTGCTGTCGCCCGCCTGCGCCAGCTTCGATCAGTTCCCCGATTTCGAGGTCCGGGGCGAGGCGTTCCGCGCCGCCGTCCTGAGCCTGGGCGCACGGCCGGAGCCCGCCGCATGACCCACAACAGCTACAGCCATCCCTTTTCGCGCAACGACCAGAGCCTGATCGCGCGCTGGTTCTGGACGGTGGATCGCGGCCTGCTGGGCGCGGCGCTGACGCTGGTGGGGCTGGGCGTGGCGCTGAGCTTCGCCTCCAGCCCGGCGGCGATCCTGGCTGATGAATCGATCAGCGATCCCTTCCACTATTCGTGGCGGATGATGGTCTTCTCGACCATGGGGCTGATCGCCATGCTGAGCGCCTCGCTGCTGTCGCCGCGCGGGGTGCGGCGGATCGCGGTGCTGGCCCTGTTCTGCGCCATCGTGGTCATGGCGGCCCTGCCTTTCATCGGCGACACGGTGAAGGGGGCGGCGCGCTGGATCAATCTGGGGCCGTTCAGCCTGCAGCCGTCCGAGTTCGCCAAGCCCGGCCTGATCGTCTTCGCCGCCTGGATGTTCGCCGAGGCCCAGAAGGGCGAGGGCGTGCCCGGCGTCAGCATCGCGTTTGGCCTGTGGGCGCTGACGGTCGGCCTGTTGCTGATCCAGCCGGACATCGGCCAGACCCTGCTGATCACCACGACCTTCATGGCCGTCTTCTTCATGGCCGGGGTGCCGCTGAAGTGGGTGGCGGCGCTGGCGGCGGTCGGCGCGGGCGGGGTGGTGTCGCTGTATTTCATGTTCAGCCACATGCGCGACCGTCTGAGCCGCTTCCTGTCGCCCGAGACGACCGACACCCACCAGATCGACCGCGCGTCCGAGGCGATCCGCGCCGGGGGCCTGGTCGGGCGCGGCATCGGCGAGGGGGTGATGAAGCGCCACGTCCCCGACCTGCACACCGACTTCATCTATTCCGTCGGGGCCGAGGAGTTCGGCCTGGTGCTGTCGCTGATCATGATCGGGCTTTACGCCTTCATCGTCATTCGCGGGATGAGGAAGGCGATGAAGCTGAACGACTCTTTCGAACAGACGGCGGCGGCGGGGCTGTTCATGCTGATCGGGCTGCAGGCCTGCATCAACATCGCGGTGAACCTGAACCTGATCCCGACCAAGGGGATGACCCTGCCTTTCATCAGCTATGGCGGGTCGTCCATGATGGCCATGGGGCTGACGATGGGGTTTGCGCTGGCCCTGACCCGGCGTCGTCCGGGCGCCTATGAACTGGGGTCGAACGTCAATCCGCGCCGTCGCCTGCTGCCGTAAGAGAGCATCATCCATGACCAAGGTCTGCGTCGTCGCCGCCGGGGGCACCGGCGGCCATATGTTCCCCGCCGAGGCGCTGGCCCGCGAGATGGCGGCGCGCGGCTGGCGCGTGGTGCTGGCCACCGACAGGCGCGGCGAGCAGTACGCCCACGCCTTCCCCGCCGAAGAGCGGCTGGCGCTGGATGCGGCGACCGGGCGCGGTCCCATCGGTCTGATGAAGGCCGGGCTGGCGATCCTGAAGGGCGTGGGGCAGGCCAAGGCGGCGTTCCAGCGCACGGGCGCGGACGTGGTGGTGGGCTTCGGCGGCTATCCGTCGGCGCCGGCCCTGCTGGCGGCGGTGACGACGCGCCGCCCGACCGTCATCCATGAGCAGAACGCCGTGCTGGGCCGCACCAACCGCTATCTGGCGCCCAGCGTGGGCGTGATCGCGGCGGCCTTTCCCACGCTGGGCCGGGCGCCGGACAAGGTGAGGGATCGCGTCCAGCTGGTCGGCAATCCGGTGCGGCCGGACATCCGCGCCCTGTTCGACCGGGCCTATGCCGCGCCGGTCGAAGGCGGACCGATCCACGTGCTGGTGACAGGCGGCAGCCAGGGCGCCCGCATCCTGTCCGAGACCACGCCGCGCGCGCTGGCGGCCCTGCCTGAGGCCATCCGCAACCGTCTGAAGGTGCAGCAGCAGTCGCGGCCCGAGACGCTGGAGACCGCGCGCCAGATCTACCTCGACGCCGGGATCGGGGCCGAGGTCGCCCCCTTCTTCCGCGACATGGCGGATCGGCTGTCGAAGGCGCATCTGGTGATCGGGCGGGCCGGGGCCTCGACCTGTTCGGAGCTGGCGGTGGCGGCCCTGCCGTCGGTGCTGATCCCGCTGAAGATCGCCATGGACGACCATCAGACCCTGAACGCGCGGGCCCTGTCTGAGGCGGGCGCGGCGAAGGTGATCGCCGAGGACGACCTGACGGTCGAGAGCCTGACGGCGGCGCTGACCGCCATTCTGTCCGATCCGGCGGGGCTGGCGGCCATGTCGGCGGCTGCGCGATCCGTGGCGATCCCGGATGCGGCGCAACGGCTGGCGGATCTGGTGGAGGCGGCGGCCTCCTGAACCCTCTCCCGGCGGGAGAGGGCTTGAGCTTCGGAGAGCCGAAGGCGATCCGCCAAGCGAAAGGGTGAGGGGCTTGTCCTGTCAGTCGGCGTAAGCCGTCGCTTGACCGGCCAGTTGCGGCCTTCGGCCGACTTCACCCGCGAACCCTCACCCTTTCGCGCAAGAACGATCGCTAACGCTCTCGTGCGCTCAAGCCCTCTCCCATCGGGAGAGGGAAGCGGGATGACGTGGCTGTTTGGGCCGTCTAACCTCCGCCCATGCCCCAGTTCGTGACCGACCTGACCAACACCATCTTCGCGCTCTGGCGTCAGTTTCACTGGCTGCCGGAATGGGCGGTGATCTCAATCATCACCGTGGTCTTCGTCTTCATCGGCTGGGCGGCCAATCAGGTGGTCTTCGCCCTGCTGAAGCTGGCGGTGCGCAACCGCGACGAGTTCTGGAAGGGGATGCTGAAGCGCGCCCGGCTCAAGGTGCGGATCGCGGTGATGATCATCGCCCTGGCCCTGGCCGTCACCGTGTCGCCGCTGGACCCCGAACCGTCGCTGTTCATCCGGCGCAGCCTGCTGTTCGGCTTCATCCTGGTGTGCGGCTGGATGCTGGCGGGCGCGGTGGACATGGGCGCCATCGTCCACCTGAAGAAGTTCAACATGGAGGCGGAGGACAACCTCTACGCCCGCAAGCACGTCACCCAGACGCGCATCCTGCAACGGGTGGCGGCCATCCTGATCGGCCTGATCACCCTGGGGCTGGCGCTGCTGACCATTCCCGGCGTCAAGCAGTGGGGCCTGTCGCTGCTGGCCTCGGCCGGGGTGGTCGGCATCGTCGCCGGTCTGGCGCTGCAGCCCTTCCTGACCAATCTGATCGCGGGCATCCAGATCGCCACCGCCCAGCCGATCCGCCTGGACGACGCCGTCATCGTCGAGGGCGAGTGGGGCCGGGTGGAGGAGATCACCTCGACCTATGTGGTGGTCAAGCTGTGGGACTGGCGACGCATGGTGCTGCCGCTGACCTACTTCATCCAGAAGCCGTTTCAGAACTGGACGCGCGAGGATTCGCGCCTGATCGGCGTGTCCTTCCTCTATGTGGATTACGAGGCCCCCATCGATCGGCTGCGGATCAAGCTGGAGCAGATCGCCCACGCCTCGCCGCACTGGGACGGCGACGTGGTGGCCCTGCAGGTCACGGACGTCACCGAGCGGACGGCCCAGGTGCGCTGCCTGACCAGCGCGCGCAACGCCTCGGTCGCCTTCGACCTGCGGGCCGAGGTGCGCGAGAAGATGCTGGCCTTCATGCGCGACGAATGCCCCGAGGCCCTGCCGCGCGACCGGATGGATTTCGATCGCGAGCGCCGTCGCCCGGCGCCGCGCCCGACCGGCTACGACGAGTAGATTAGGCCGCCTGCATGGCCTTGCGGGCGCGCCAGAAGCGCAGGGTCCGCAGGGCCGCCTCGCGCGTCAGCTCGTTGTACATCCCGGCATAGGCGCGGGCCTTGCCCATGGCGTTGTCGTCGGTGTTCAGCAGCACCACGGCGTAGGTCAGGAACAGGGCGCGATCCAGGTCCGCCGCCTTGCAGATGACGGCCAGGGCGTCCAGCTCGCGGCGCTCGATGATCTGGCGGGCGGTGTGGAAGTCGACGTCGGCCAGTTGCGACAGGGCGATCAGGAAGGCGGTCTGGCCGCCCGAACGCAGGAAGCGGGCCAGCACCTGAGGCGTCAGCTGGTTGGCGGCGCGCAGTTCCTCGACATAGGCCAGGCTCTCGGCGTAGTCGGCGGGCAGGGCGCCGTCCTCGGCGGCGACGCGCGTGCGGCCCGCGGCCAGGGCGCTTTCCAGCAGGGCCGGGTCCATGCGGGCGTTCTGCTCCAGGATGCGCTGACGCAGCCGGGCCTCGACGTCGAAATAGAGGTCGTTCAGCAGGTCGGGCGGCAGGCTGGCGCGCTCGACCGTGACGGCGTGCAGGGCCGGGTTGGCGCGGGCGCGCTCGACGGCGGTTTCGGTCGCGGCGCGCGACAGGGCGGCGCCTTCGTTGCCCAGAAGCACGCCCAGGGTCTCGTCGTCGCCGCGCTCGACGATGGCGTCGGACACGGCCTCGGACACGGCGGCGCGGCGGCTGACGGCGCGCATATGGCCCTGACCGCGCGAGCGCACCACGCCGATCAGATCGGCCTCGGTCAGCACCGGGGAGGCGGTGAGGACGGGGGCGGCGACGGTCTCGGCCTCGTCATTGGCCAGGCGGCGGATCAGCTGATGCGGGGCGTCCGGCGACTGGGCGAACCGTTCGGCCAGTTCGGCGCGCACGGCCGTTTCCATGGCGTCGGTCAGGTCGGACAGGACGGCGCCGTAGAGGGCGGTCTCGGTCTCCGTACGCTCGGCGGCGCCGAAGAAGCAGTCGGTCAGCTCACGCAGCAGGGCGCGGCGCTTGGGGCTGGACTCCTCCTGCGCCAGGGCGATCAGGTCAGGCAGGCGCGAGCCGGTCTCGGCCGGGGAAGCGACGGAGGGGGAGGGGGCGGCGCCGTCGCTCATGGCAGCATCGGGTCGTCGGCCAGCGGGGCGGCGCGCAGGCGGCCCTGGGCGTCGCGCATCACGGCGGGCGGCTCGGGCGGCTGGGCCAGGTCGTCGGAGGACGGCGTCTCGTTCAGCTCGACCGGCATGGCGTCCAGATAGTTGGGCGCAGGCAGGGGCGTGGCGTCCGGCTGGCGGCCCGCCTGGCGGTGGACGGAATAGTAGCGGGCGCTGCCCTGGGACGGGGCGTCATTGGACGCGGGCTGAGGCGTCGGGACTGCGGGCGTTGCGGGCGCCTGACCCTGAGCCGGAGCGGGCGTCGCAGCGGGCGGCGGGGGCGTGTTCCGGTGCAATTGGAAGATCGGCGCGTCGCGGCGGGGGGCCATCGGGTCGAAGGCCGGGTCGGCCGGAACGGGAGCCGGAGTTGGCGGGGCGGGCGCAGGCTGGACGGGCGGCGTGGGGACGCGCTCAGGAATGCGTTCGGGAACAGGCGCGGGCTGCCGGACCGGCTCAGGAGCGGGTTGCTGGGCCGGTTGGGGCGCGACGGCGCGCGGGGCGGGCTGGACCGGGATGGGCTGGGCTGGCGCAGGCGGCGTCGACATCGGCCGCACAGGCTCGGGCATAGGCATCGGCGCCGGTTCGGGC
>NZ_MTHE01000024.1:0-16035 GCF_001956865.1 Brevundimonas sp. ZS04 | reverse complement strand
CTGGGAGGCGGTGCCGACCACCAATCCCCTGTGCGACGACATCGACGATGCCGCGCGGAAGCTCGGCTATGTGTTCGACAAGACCAAGACGGCCGAAACCGGAGCGATCCTGTGCGGGCAACCCGGCATGGGCAAGAGCGAAGCGATCCGCCAAGCACTCAGCGCGGCCGGTCTGAAGGGACTGTTCTTCAAGCACGGCGATCAACGCCAGCTTCTCGACGCCTTTGAGATGGCGCACCGCAACCGCCAGCCGCTGATCCTCGAAGAGGCCGACAACGTGCTGAAGTCGGAAGGACAGGCCAATATCCTCAAGGAGGCCATGGATCAGGCGGGGAACCGGGTCTGGACAACCAAGCGTAGGGAACCAGACGAAGACGGCAAACTGGTGATGCAGGTCGTTCGCATACCCCTGACTGCACCGCTGGTCCTGACCTCCAACAAGGACTTGCGGGACGACCGGCAGTTCGAGCCGAAAATGCGGCCCCACGTCAGCGCGCTGCGGTCGCGCGTCGCACCTCTCTACATCGGCGCAGATCGCCTGACTGCGTGGGAATACTCCTGCTATCTCGCGATCTGCCAGCGCATGCTCCACAAGCCTGACGAGAGAACATCAATCTCTCCAGCTATTCAGGACCGTGCGCTGGAGTGGTTCACGGTGAACCTCCTTCGACTGGAGGACGGGTCGCCCCGGACGCTCAAGGCTGTCGCCAAGTTCATCTCCTACAACCCCGAGCAACCTCGCCTCTGGGCAAAAGACATGAAGGCAATGCTGGTCAGCCCCGATCAGCCCGACTTCATTCCGCCGGGCGGCGTCATGCCGCGCATTTTCCTCGACCGCATGGCCAAGGCTCGCATGAGCCTCCGGCGTGCTGCCTAAACCAGTCAGGAGTAAAGCACATGCGGATTATCGCTTGGGCTGAACGTCAGACGCCCGGCCCAATGGCCGAAGCACTCGACGCTCACAGCGTGCCATACCGCCTTGATCAAGGTCACGATGGCTGGATGTTCAGCGTCCTGCCTCGGGACTGGATTTTTGTGAGGACCATTGCTGCCGAGGCCGGATTTGGAATCGAGCCTTTCGAATGCGAGGCAGAAGCCGATCATTTCAGCGGGGCGGCCGTGGCAGGTTTCAGAGCGGCTCGTTGAGACGCGCAACCAATGCTCGGTTGGCGGTAGCGAGAAGTTGCTCCAGCCGCGCCGTCTGGGCTTGGCACCGCGCAACAAGAAGGTCTTTGCGCTGTTCGAGCCAATCTTCTGGGTGGTCACCTCGCTTCCATCGTTCGAGGTCATCTAAGCCAAACAAGAGGTCGTCGTCATTCATCGACGCGCCCCTTCTGGGAGCCAAAGCACCGCCCACGCGACCCTCGCCGCGAGCATGATACGGCCTTCACGCCAGAGGGTCTGGAAGAGTTCGACCAGAGCGTCAGCAGACGCTTCACGCCCCGCCCGGAGACAGAGGTAGTTATCCGCTCGGCAGAGCCAAGCGGACGAAAAGTGCCTTCGAGAGTCAGTCAGGCCGCGTTCGAGAAAGTGGTGGTAGATCGTCATACCGGAGGTCTCCTTTCCGGTATTTATCTGCGGCCAGCCGATTGCATCGCGCAGAGTTAGAAGCTCGGCGAACGCCGATTCGCATGAGGCCGAGAATCGCGCGATGGTTCGGGTCTGCATGCGCGGGTAGCTCTGCGTGTGCTGCAAAAAGCCAACGGGAGACTGCGCCTTCGGGCGCGTGACGCGCCATGCAGCTAAAGTCGTTTCGCATCACCAACTTCCGCTCGATCAACGACAGCGGTGACATCGACGCATCACGGATCACCGCCCTACTGGGCCGGAACGAAAGCGGCAAATCCAATCTTCTTCGAGGATTGCACACTCTGAATCCCGCCGAGGGTTTTGCCAAGCTGAACCCCATCAAGGATTTTCCGCGCCACAGAAAACTTGCTGAGTGCTCAGACCTAACTCAGGTCGTCTCCACAAAATGGACGCTTACGCCGTCAGAACAGGCAAGACTTGCGGCCACATGGCCTCGTGCCAGCGGGGTGACCGAGGTCGAGATCGGGCGTCGATACGGCGCAACGCGCTGGGTGAATATTGCGGTCCCAGCAAGCGCGTTTGATATCGCGGAAGTCCGAAATCTCGCGAAGAAGATCGTGGCGGCGGTCAAGGCAAAGGCTGCGGGCTTGGATGAGGCCGCAAAGGCGGCTCTGGAAGCAGCGGCCGATACCTTCGATGCCGAGATTGTGGCCAAGACGAGCGAAAAAGCGTGGGCTGAGGCGGCGAAGCCAGTTCTCGCAACGCTTCGCGTCGCGCTGGCCACGGCCGATGCCGAACTGAGTGAGACACAAGAAGCATATGTGATCTCCCTTGAGGATCGAGCCGAAGCGATCCCCAAGGACGAAGACGCTCATGCGGCGGCTCGGAACTGGTTGGTGGGGCTGCTGCCGGTGTTCCTCTATCTCGACGACTATCCTGAGATTGAGGGCCATCAGGACATCGCGGCCTACCTGTCTCGACAGCAACATGGCGGGACAACGGACGCCGACCGGAACTTCCAGAAGCTCTGCAAGGTCGCGGGTTTGGACCCCGAACAGCTTCAGACGCTCTTCCAATCGAACGATCAGGAAACCCGAGCGCAATTGGTGAATCGCGCCGGGGCTGTAGTCACGACAGCCATTCGGGAACGCTGGAAGGACCGCCAGCTAAAAGTCCGTTTCAACCTCGACGCTCAGCACTTCGACACACTGATTTCGGACCCGAACGCCATATACGACGTCGAGGTAAATCTCGACGAGCGGAGCCGTGGCTTCCAGTGGTTCTTCGCGTTTTACATCGTCTTCGCAGCCGACACGGATGGCGGCGATGCGGATGACGCAATCCTGCTCCTCGACGAACCCGGTCTCTACCTTCACGCCAAGTCGCAGGGTGATCTGCTCAAGCACCTTGAAGACGATTTCGTGAACCAGATTCTCTACACAACCCACTCGCCCTTCATGGTCCCCACGCACCGATTGGACTCCGTGCGAACCGTGAACATCGCGGAGGGCGTCGGCACCACAGTCTCGAATGATCCGACTGGTGACGCTCGCACGCTTTTTCCCCTTCAGGCGGCGTTGGGCTACGATCTCGCTCAGAGCCTGTTTGTCGGCCCGAACAATCTTGTTGTCGAAGGCGTCACGGACTTCTGGATACTCTCGGCGGTGTCAGCGCATCTGAACGATCTCGGCAAAACCGGACTCCATGGCGACCTGACGATCACCCCGGCGGGTGGCGCGCAGAAGGTCCACTACATGGTGGCTCTGCTCACCTCGGAGCAGCTTAACGTGCTGGTCCTGTTCGACGATGAGAAGGATGCGAAGGCCACGAGAGACGGCCTCGTGAAGGGCAAACTAATCCGTGGCGATAACGTGGTCTTCGTCAGCGGCGCCTTCCCCAGCGGTGCCGCGCCTTCAGAGTGCGACATCGAAGACCTGCTCGATCCCAGCACATATGAAAGCCTCGTTCGAGAAAGCTATGCGAAGGAACTGAAGGGCAAGAAGCTCACCCTAAACAGCCATGTTCCAAGGATCGCCAAGCGCGTCGAACTGGCATTCTCAGAAGTCGGATTGGAGTTCCATAAAACCCGGCCGACGCGCCTCTTCCTGACCAAGATGGCCAACGATCCTGCGTCCGTTCTGTCATCAGATTCGCTCGACCGGTTTGAGAGCCTTTTCGGCTCGATCAATGCAGCTTTCCTCAAGAATGCGGCTCGCGATACTAAGCCCTTCGCCTGAACCTGACGCGACCGACGCCGGTCAAAACACGTGCGGTGTGCCTAATCGGTTGACCGCTCGCTCCTCAGTCGATTCAACGATCCCGTGCGGTCATCGCGCTGGGGGCTTCAGTGGCTACGCTTACGCAATCGGAACTTGAACGGCATCTGTGGCAGGCGGCGGACATCCTTCGCGGCCATGTCGATGCGGGGAAGTTCAAGGACTACATCTTCGCCCTGCTGTTCTATCGGCGCCTTTGCGACGTGTGGGACGAGGAGTTCGAGGTTCTGCTGGCCGAGACCGGCGACCGCGAGGAGGCGGCCGATCCTGACGAGCACCGCTTCCACGTCCCGCCGCAGCATCACTGGAATGCGGTCAGGAAGCACGCCACCCAGATCGGTCAGCATCTGAACAACGCCTTCGCCGCCCTCATGGACGCGAATATGCGCCTTCAGGGCGTGTTCGGCGATGTGGACTTTGCCAATCAGGAGCGGTTCCCCGACGCGCGTCTGGAGCGGCTGCTCGCCCATTTCGAGAAGCACCGGCTGCGGAACAGTGACGTGCCGCCCGACATGCTGGGCGACGCCTACATGTATCTGATCGAGCAGTTCGCCGAAGGCGCGGGCAAGAAGGGCGGCGAGTTTTACACGCCCCGGCAGGTCGTGAAGCTGATTGTCGAATGTCTCGACCCCCAGCCGGGCATGTCGATCTATGACCCGACCTGCGGCTCGGGCGGCATGCTGCTGGAGGCGGTCCAGCACCTGAAGGACAAGGGTCAAAACCCGCGCAGCCTGTCGCTTTATGGGCAGGAGAAGGAACTGGACACTTGGGCCATCGCCCAGATCAACCTGTTCCTCCACGACATCGACGACGCCTTCATCGCCAAGGGCGACACGATCCTCGATCCCAAGCGATACGATCCTCGCGCGCAGGAGTTCACGCCGGGCGTCGGCGCCTATGACCGGGTTCTGGCCAATCCGCCCTTCTCACAGAAAGTCTGGGGTCACGAGGTCTGGACTAACGGCGATCCGTTCGGCCGGGACGAGTATGGGGTGCCGCCCAAGGGCTATGGCGATCTCGCTTTCGTTCAGCACATGATCGCCTCGCTAAAGGACGATGGCATGTTGGGCGTGGTGGTGCCGCACGGTGTGCTGTTTCGGGGCGGCGCCGAGGGCCGTATCCGCGAGGCGATGCTGAAGGCCGACATCATCGAGGCGGTGATCGGACTGGCGCCCAACCTATTCTATGGCGCGGGCATTCCGGCCGCGATCCTGATTATCCGCAAGGCCAAGCCCGGCGAGCGGAAGGGCAAGGTGTTGGTAATCAACGGCGATGCAACCTTCACGCCGGGCAAGGCGCAGAATCATCTGACCGACGCCAACGTGCGGACACTGGCCGATGCCTTCCACGGCTTCGCCGACATCGAAAAGCTGGCACGGGTTGTGCCGGTGGATGAGATCACCGCCAACGGCGGAAACCTAAACATCAGCCGCTACGTCCAAACCGGCGCGGATGCCGAATCCGTTGATGTGGCCGCCGAGGTCGCCAAGCTCCAAGACCTGATCGCCAAGCGGGACCAAGCCGAGGCTGTGATGTTCGGGCACCTGAAGAGGCTCGGCTATGTCGGGTGAGGTGCCGAAGGAGTGGACCGCGACTGACATAGGCTCCCTTTTTGCGGTGAACACACCCGGACATTGGGGCGAAGACGGAGCGAGCGACGGCAACATTCTCGTGCTCCGATCCGCTAACTTCCTAAAATCTGGCGGCTTGAATTACGAAACTGCCGCGCTCCGAAAATTCGACGAGAAGAAGCTCGGCCAGAAGCGGCTGAACCCCGGTGATATCCTCTTGGAGAGATCAGGTGGCAGCCCGGCCCAACCTGTCGGCCGGGTCAATCGGTTCGATGCGGCAGGGAATTTCTCTGCCTCCAACTTCCTCCAGATTCTACGAACGCGAGAGGGGGTCGATGACAGATTTGCCTATTACCTGCTCGATAGCTTCTATGCGGCTGGGGGGACCGAGAATCTCCAGAAGGCAACGACGGGTATCCGCAATCTGGATTTCAAGAGCTATCTCGCAACACCCGTCCTTCTACCGCCCCCCGACGAGCAGCGACGGATCGCCGAGGTGTTACGGTCGGTGGATGAGGCGATTGCCTCTGCGAACGATGTGGGGCGCGCTGGTGAGATAGTGTTCCGTCGCCGACGAGAGGAGCTAATCGGAGAAGCGCGACGAGCTTCGTCAGAGATAACTGTGGCTGCCGCACTTCGAAAGAACCGAGGTGAAAAGCTCTTGAAGCTCCAGACTGACCGATATGCTGACGCAGGCCGCTATCCAATCGTCGATCAGGGTGCGCGATTTATCTGCGGCTTCACCGACGAAGAAAGCGCGGTGTGGCCATACGATCTCCCTGTAATCGTTTTTGGTGATCACACCCGCATACTGAAGTTCGTGGATTTTCCCTTCGTCATCGGTGCTGATGGAACCCAATGTCTAAACCCCATTGAGGGGATACAGCCTCGATATTTCTATTATGCGCTGCAGTCTCTCGATCTACAGGCGGAAGGTTACGCGCGACATTTCAAGCTGCTTAAGGAAAAGACCGTTCCGGTTCCTACTCTTCACGAGCAAACAGCAATCGAACGTGAGTTGGCGGCAATCGAAGCTGCTGTGGCGGAAGCCCAACAGGCTCGTTTGAAGCTGGCCGGATTGAAAGCCGCACTTGCCGAGCAACTTCTCTCCGGTCGTGTCAGGGTGCCCGCATGAGTGAATACCGCCTTGCCGAGAAGCCCGCGCTCGATGCTCTGACAGCGATGGGCTACGCCGCGCTTCATCACGAGGCGGCGATGTTGATGCGGCAGGAGGCGAACCGCGTCCTGCTGAAGCCGGTGTTGATCGAGGCCCTTCAGGCTCTGAACGATGGGTTCGGCGCCGAGGACGCCGAGGCGATCTACAACGACCTGTCCACGCTGTCGGACAACGAGGAATGGCAACGGCGTCTGCGCGGAGCCTATTCCCGGCGGCTGAAGGGGGAGGCCAAGGACAAGCCTGTGGTCCTGATCGACTTCAAGCGGCCCGATAGGAACCGCTACCACGTTGTGCGCCAGTTCAAGGTGGAGGCGCAGCGGTCGCGCATCGCCGATCTGGTGGTGTTCGTGAACGGCATTCCTCTGGTCGTGATCGAGGCGAAATGCCCACTGAAAGCGGCGGATCGCTCCGGTGAGGCGTTCGAGCAGATCAAGCAGTATGAGCGCGACATCCCGCGCCTTTTCTATCCCAACGCCTTCAACATCGTCACGGACGGCATGGCGACGCTGTATGGCGCGACCGGCGCCCCGGCGAAGTTCTACGCGCCATGGCCTGACCCATGGCCGCGCACCCGCGATGAATTCGCTGACGACCTGACGAAAGACCTGTGGTGTCTGCTGGAGCCGTCGCGACTGCTGGACCTGCTGGCTCACTTCATCGTCTTCGAAACCGATCCCGATACCGGACGGCGGATCAAGAAGGTCTGCCGTTATCAGCAGTTCCGGGCCGTCAACAAGGCGGTGAACCGCGTGGCCGAGGGGACCAAAAAGAAGGGCCTGATCTGGCACACCCAAGGCTCGGGCAAGAGCCTGACTATGGTCTTCCTCGCCCTGAAGCTGAAGACTCATCTGACGGTGGACGCGCCGACGCTCCAGAACCCGAACATCCTCGTCCTGACCGACCGCATTGATCTGGACGATCAGATTTCCAAGACCTTCGTCGCCTGCGGCCTGCCCAACCCGAAGCAAGCGGGAGATGTGAAGGCGTTGCGCGAGGCGGTGGCGCGCGGCGGCTCGGGCCAAATCCTGCTCTCGACCATCTTCAAGTTTCAAGGCTCCAAGGAGCCGATCCCGAACTCGGAAGACTGGATCGTTCTGGTGGACGAGTGCCATCGCACGCAGGAGAAAGACCTCGGCGCCTTCCTTCAGGCGACCCTGCCCGACGCCCGCTACTTCGGCTTCACCGGCACGCCGATCAAGAAGGCCGACAAGGACACCTATGCCCGCTTCAGCGAGCCGGGCGAGACCTACCTCGACAAATACGGGATTGATGACGCCGTGCGCGACGGCGCGACCGTTCCGATCCTCTACGAGGGCCGGAAGACCGAGTGGTCGATCAACGAGACCGAGATCGACATCCTGTTCGACCGCTGGTTCGTCGATCTGTCCGACGAGAAGCGTGAGAAGCTGAAGCAGAAGGGCGTCAGCCTCGCCCTGATCGCCAAGCACCCGGAGCGCATCCGGCTGATCGCACGCGACATCTGGGAGCACTTCAAACAGACCTGTCGCCCGGATGGCTTCAAGGCCCAGATCGTCGCCATCGACCGCGAGTCGGTCGTGCTCTACCGGCTGGCCTTGGCCGGGGTAATCGCCGCTGATCTGGTGAAGGACGGCATAGCCGAGGCGGACGCGACGGCGAAGGCCGAGCGGATGATCGCGTGCGTTTTCTCCAAGAGCCAAGAGGACGACAAGCCGAGCGAGGATGCGGACATCGAAGCCGTCCGTGCCGAACTGCGCGCCCATTACCTCGATGCGGACGGGGAGAAGGCGGCCAAGAAGGCTTTCAAGGGAAGCGGCGATGAGCCGAGCTTCCTGATCGTCTGCGACAAGCTGCTGACCGGGTTCGACGCGCCGAACGAGCACGTCATGTATCTGGACAAGCCGCTGCGCGAGCACGGCCTGCTTCAGGCCATCGCCCGGACCAACCGGACTTGCTCGATCAAGCGACCGGACGGCTCGACCGTCGATAAACCGCACGGCCGGATTGTGGACTACATCGGCGTCACCCAGCACCTCGACGACGCCCTGTCCTCCTACCGCGCTGACGACGTGCAGAACGCGCTGCGCGACCTCGATCTGCTGCGCCGCGACCTGCGGAAAACTCACGCCGAGTTCGTGCGCCAGAGGCGGCTGCTCGGCCTCGACGGCATGGACGAGAAGGCTGCCGCCTACGCCATTGAGAAGCTGGTGGCGGATGGCCGCGAGGACGACTGGTTCGAGCTTCAGCGGTTGGGCCGCCATTTCGTGCGGACCTACGGCGACCTGTCGCCCGATCCGGCGATCCTCGATTTCACCGAAGACATGAAGTGGGCCGCGACGTTCCTGCGACTGGCTCAACAGGCGATCACCAAGGACGAGAGCCTCGATCACCTGACCTACTCGGGCAAGATCAGGGACATGCTGGAGGAACACGTTCGGGCCACCGGCCTGACCACGACCGTTCGGCTTCGCAACATCACCGATCCCGACTTTAAGGACGACTTCCAGACCGAAGAGAAGTCGGAAGAGGAGCTTCACGAGGCGTTCGTGCGGAAGGCCGCCGAACTGAAGCGAGTCACCCGCGAACTGGTCGATAAGAACCCGGCCCAATACGGCCGCTTCTCCGAGCGCGTGCTGGAGATCATCCGTCGCTTTGAGGAAGGCCAGATCGCCGCCGCCGAGGGCCTGAAGGATTTCGAAGACCTGACCGGCGGCATCGCGGCCGAGGCGGGCGCCCACGACGAACTTGGCATGGACGAGCGCGCCTTCGCTATCCTGCGGATCATGGAGCCGCATGCGTCGGAGACGGACCATACCGCGCTACAGAGCGTCGCCATCGAGGTCGGCGATCTCTACGCTGGAGCGCAGAAGAGCCAGCCGTCATGGTTCTTTATGGACGGCTACAAGAAGGAGCTTCGCCGCGAGGTCCGCAAGCTGCTGCGTCCGCTCGAACTGGACGACGCCAACGGCGTCCGTGACGAGATCGAGGACTACGCCGTTCACGCCTACGCCGAGGGCCATTGATGGGCGTCGTCCGCATCGGCCAGACCGAGGTCGCCTACGAACTTCGCCGATCCGCTGCTGCGTCTGAACGGCGGATCACGGTCACGCCCGGCCACGTCGAGGTGCTTGCCCTCACGACCGACGACGACGCCGAGATCGACGCCTTCCTCGACCGCAAACGGCAGTGGCTGTTCAACACCCTGCGGGAGCTTGAAACCAAGACATCGAAGCGCGCGGTCGTGCCCCGTTTCATGACCGGCTCGAAGATTCCGTATCGCGGAAGGATGGCTCGGCTGACCGTGCGCCGACACGACGGCGCGCACATCGAGATCGACTACCGCAACGGCTTTCTGGTCGATCTTCCATCATGGGTCCGCGACGCGGATCAGGACGCCATCGTCGCCACCGAGATCAAACTGTGGCTGAAGCGTCGCGTGCGTCGGGATGTCATGGACATCGCCGCTGCCTATCGCCGCCGGTTCGGCCTGAAGCCGCGCACGATTCGCGTCGCCGACATAAAGACCGGCTGGGGCGCCTGTGGCCCGACCGGCTCCATCCTGATCAACTGGACGCTCGTGTTCGCGCCGAAGGCGGTGCTGGAATACGTCGTCGCCCATGAATTGGCGCACCTGACGGTGCGCTCTCACGGCCCAGATTTCTGGGCGCACATGGCCACGCTGATGCCTGACTACGAGCGGCCGAAGGGCTGGCTCGACACGCATCAGGGCGCATTGGATGCGGCTTTCTTGGACGGTCGAGGCGCAACCGGGAGAGCAGCGTAGTGCCGATCAGCGAAGGGGCTATCGACCTAAAAAAGCTCTCTGTTCCGGCCGTGAAACGCGCGATTGAAGAGAGCAAGCGAGAAGGTCGGGATGTGTTTCGGAAGAAGCACGGTTTCCACATCTCGCGTCGCTACTATCTCAAATTTGAGGGCGAATATTTCGACACAAAGCCAATCGTCGGTGTTGCATTCAAACATGTTCCTGATGTTGGTCGCGTCCTGAAGCCCACGGAGTTCTCTGGCGGCATAGCGACGCCATTCTCTGCGGGGAGTTTGCTCGATGCGTTGGGCTTCGAGGTGGTGGAGACACAGCCGGGCGAATGGGAACACCTGATATCTCCCCAGCCGCTTGTTCATGATGACAAGATCGACGACGACTGGCTGGATCATGAAGAGGTGAGCGAAGGCACGCCTGTTCTGAAGGCTCATCTGCGACGGGAACGACGATCAGCCGATCTTGCAAAAAAACTCAAACTCTCAACACTGAAACGCACCGGAAGACTCGCATGCGTGGTTTGCGAGTTCGACTTCGCCGCGACCTATGGCCCAAAGGGCTTGGGCTACATCGAGGCTCACCACATCGTGCCGCTCGGTGAATCAGACGAGGCGGTGATCACGATGGCAGCCGACCTCGCATTGGTCTGCGCGAACTGTCACCGCATGGTTCACCGCAGCGGAGGCATGACCTTGGATGACTTGCGTGTCGCTCGACGCGAGGCGTTTGAGGGAAGCTCAAGATCATTGAAGTGAGCGGACTTCAGCCCCACTCCAACTCCTTCGTGAAATGCCGGTAGCTGGAGCGACCATCACCGCCTCCAGCCTCGTTGATCCGGGGAATGCCGATCTCGTCGCATTTCGCCTCCACGTCGGCGAACAAGCTCAACGGCACGGGGCGATTTCGTTCGATGTGGACATCTCGGAGAAGCCAGCCCGCTCCGGTAGTCAGCGGGCGGAATTCCACGAGGCATTTGCCCCGGTATTCGGCCAGAGCCATCCGGCCGACTGCCGCATCGGCAAGGCGATGACGGAGGCAGTTCCGATAGCGTCGGCCAGCGTCCAACACATCTCTCATCGAGAGCAGCGGACGCAGTTCGTTGTCGCCCGATGCGATGGGATGCGGGGGCAGTTGATCTGCACGTTGTAAGAACCGGTCGAGCAACCGAGCCAGCGTGGAGGTCGGACGCATCGCGGCGATAGCTCCAGCTACCACCTCATCGGTCGCCTTCGAGTTCAGCGACTGGATGAAGCCGATGGCCTGATTGAACATCAGGGCTTCGCCGCCGCTGTCGATCCGCTCCAGCGTGTTGGCATGCCGCCAGCGATGATCGAGCGCATTTAGGACATCCAGCTTCCGACAGGTGATCCGGCCTGAACCGCGCAGCGCATCCGCTGCTCGCGTATCCTCATCAGCGAGGAGGTCGCGAAGAGCGATGTAATCTCTGGGACGCGGCAGCGGTCGTTCGCCGATCTGTGCAAGCACACCGGACAGGCCCTCGGGGACTTCGCGGAACGCCCGTCGCAGGATGTCGCCGGGACGGCCATGGCGGATCACCTCTGCGAACGACATCGGGAGCAGATCGTCACCGGCATCGTAAACGCCGACGTTTTCTTCCCGAGATGCCAACGCAGCAAAGATTGCCTGACGGCGGGCGGGCGCCGCCGTCAGCACGCGGGCCAGAACACCGGGGGCAGTGTCATCAAGCTTGACCAGAGCTTCCGTGCACCAGCCGAGCAAGCCTCCATCACGCATGGGCGACCTCCCATGGAAACCGCCCCTGACCTTGGCTGTTCGGCGCGGTCTGGAACGCGACCCACCGCCACTTCCGCGTTTCGGCCGAAGTTGTCGGCAGGTCGAAAATGATCCGCTGGGGTTCGTTGGTCAGATCGTTCAAGATCGCCTGAACTGCCCTTCCTTCCGACATCACGACGGGCACTGTCACATGCCCGTCAGCCTCGACCGGAGGCTCGACGAAAAGCCATTCTGACGTTGATAGCCACTGATGTCGGCCCGCGACGTGGTTCAGGAATGCTTCGAGTTCGATGCCATCGACCTCGCCAGCCTCGTCAAGGACTACGCTGACCGCGAGACATCGCAGCGGTTCTTCGAACGGCGCCAACTGACCTCCATTTATGGTGGAGCTTCAGGGTCTCATGGAAGCTGAAACCGTCAACCAGATCGCCGAACAAAGCCGTTGGCGCGGCCACATCGGCAAGCACCATCCCTGCGAACATCAGCGGGAGCGTTTTCCTTCCCGTCTCCCGTCGAGTGATCCGAACTCAATCAGATTGTTCGGGGTCTCGCATCGGCATGTTCTCGTCGCGAAGTTTGTCCAATGCGGATTGAGCCTCGACAAACGTCGCCACCGCGTTTGCGTCCTCGACAATGGCGGCGTAGGCGCCAGCACAGTCAATCAAACTGCTCGCAGCAAAGTAGAGGGCTGCTGGTATTTCCTTCGAGTGTGGGCCGAGGATGTTCATCCCCGTCTTGTCGCCCGTCGGCAGGAAATTGTGCCGGAGAGACGCTTGGGAGACGTGGCTGTAGAAGCCGCTCATTATCCGGTAGTTGAGATAGCCGTTCGAGGGGCCGTATTCCTTAGCGATAGCACCGATAGCTGGTGGCTTGCGCCCTGCCAGTCTTGTTTCCAACACGGCCTCTCGCGCTTTTGAATCTACGATGGTTTC
Source organism: Brevundimonas sp. ZS04 (assembly GCF_001956865.1). Classification (NCBI taxonomy): domain Bacteria; kingdom Pseudomonadati; phylum Pseudomonadota; class Alphaproteobacteria; order Caulobacterales; family Caulobacteraceae; genus Brevundimonas; species Brevundimonas sp. ZS04. Next base: position 3,037 of record NZ_MTHE01000024.1, on the reverse strand, counting down.
GGGCTGGTTGTCCGATACCCGCTGCAACTCTTTCTCGCGCGCGATCTGGTTCTTGATGTCGTCGGCGTCGAGATCAGAAAGTGCTTGGTCCGCTTTCTGCGCCATGTAGGCCAGCCAGAAGCTGCTCTCGGAGATCGACCGCGCCAGCCCGGCGGCATCAATGGCAAGGCCGCGCTCGCACAGCAGGATTGCTGAGACGTGGGCGTTCATGGCTCGCCCAAAGATGCGAGCGGCTGTAGGGTAGAGGGCCTTGCTCAACCCACCTTCGCCGTCCCGCCAATGGTCCATGAACAGCTTCATGACGGCCTCGTTGAGATCGCGGCAGAAGGTGAACCACGGCTCATGCTCGTCGAGGTAGGCTTCACTCCAGCCGTCGATGACGGGCGATAGCATCCCGAACTGGATCAGCGAGTCGGCGTCGTCCGGTTCATGCGAGATCGACATTTGGGCCTCATAGGATTTCGTTGGTGATGACCATGTGACCGCTGCTGGCAGCGTCATCCCGGTATCCGCAGACGTGAGTCATTTCTCGCGGTGAGGCAGCGGTGCGCCCAGCGCAGATAGGTATGCCTTCTTCGCCTCGTCGAGCCTCGGGACATTCGAGATCATGATGGAGTGAGCGAATGCCAAGGCCCACACGCATGTTCTCACAAGGTGCTCCGAAGCGGCGCCTTTGGCACCGAAGCTCGTGTGACGAGTGGACCAGCCATCCCCGGCTTCTTTTGTCATGCCCGACGTGAAACGCTCAAAGCCGAGGAAGTTGGGATGCGCTGCTTCACTCAGCGTCGCATAACGCTCCTGAACCAGTTTGGGATGATGGCCGAGGCGTTCAGCATATTTGTCCAGCTTCTCAAGCTGAGTGATGATGTTGACCTGCTTGAGGACATCGACGCCATCTCCTAACCGCGAGCCGAACACGAGCCGAGTCAGGAACTGCTCCATCTCCTCTGCGTCGAGGAATGCTTCGTCCACACGATCCCATGGCAGTGCGACGAACCACTTCTCGATCCGAGGCACAGCTAAGGCGAAGCTCGCTGCCACTTCGAGCAGAGCGCGGCTGAGGACACAGGCGGCGGTCACCTCGTTGGCGTTAAGTGCTCGCACGGCAGGAGCCGCCAGTTCGACTACTCTCCAGACGGAAAGCACCTGATAAGCCTCGGCGAGCCGCAGAAGATGCGAAAGCAGGAGTCTATTTGCCCGGGAAGGCCGTGGGTCCGCTTGGATCGCGCGCGTGAAGTCCTCGTCCGTCAAGAAGTCCCAACGAAGAGCAAACTTGGCAGTGAACAAACGCTGGAAGTGCGCCATCAGACCTGTGACCTGATCAGGTGGCGTGTCTCCCGGCTGGGATGCGACGGCCAAAACCGCTTCGCTGAGTTGATAGGCTACACGCACTTCTCGGTATTCGTCGGTCACTTCGACTGCTTTCCGTCCCAACTGGAATGTCGAGCAGGTTCTTAGCTCAACGGTATGTGCGAATGGTGCACATCGGCATGATGCAGGTGTGTGGCGAGAAGGGCGAACCTGTCCGAATTAGCAGGGATATGTGCACACCTTCTTCGCAGACATATCAATCAAGGGCGTGCGTCGTCCGAGCTTCGCTCGAACGGCTCTCGGCGCGCTTGGCTCGCTCACTGGCGTTCGCGGCCAAGACGTTTGAGAGCCATGAGGATGGTCGTTTCTTAAGCGATCTCGATCCCCAGCATTCTTAGACCATTGAACAATTCCCCCTGTCCCTCCCACACACTGGAATCCGGCATGCCGGGGCAGAGATGGGAGAGACAGGGGGATGGTTTTCATTCCTGAGCCAGTAATGAACCTCGTCAGCGACGTTTGGGTGTTATCCCGCTGGTGGTTGCCCGGTGCCAGCAAATCGCCCGTATCCTTGCGGTGACAGGGGTATCAGAACCACGTCGTCGCTTCGGACGATCCGCTGCCAATCGAATGGCCGGTTAAGAGTGACGTGTCACCTCACAACGGTTGACCGCCCATTGCACAAGGGCGGTGCCTCTCGCTAACGCAGAACGAGGGAACGCTTCGCGAGATTCCGGGGCTTCAACTCTGTTTCGACGGACCCCGGATCAGTTTGCCTACGCCCGCTGCAACGGACGACGGTCCTTTCAGACCTTATGGTGTGGACGGCTCCGACAGATTGGATTCCACTTGCCCACTCTCGGCGCCTGTGCCGGTCCTGTATCCCGGCCTTTTCCAGTTGTGCGGGTGGGGCCGCCCGCCTCTATGCCCCTGAGTGCTATGAGCCTCGCCAGATCACGGCCTGACGACTCGCCGAAACAGAAAAGCCCCGGCCGGGTTTGGGTCACCGGCCGGGGCTGGATCACGAGACGCCGAGTGCGATCTCCTGAAAACCTGCTTCCGTCTGGACCCAAACCAGAGAGCTTTGATCTATTTATCCATCTTATCTGAGTGACCCCGCCCACTCATTATTATTCGACGGTCGCAGGCACAAAATTTCCTAACCTTTACAGGTCTCGGAGGCGCCCTCCCTCGACATCGGCGAGTAGTTTTTTGGACAGTTCATCCTGCTTCGCAGGCTGGCTGTTTCTGGCCCGCGCTATCGCTCTCTTCAAGGCGGCTTGAGCCTTAGTCGCGCGCTTGGTCGGCTTGGTCGGCATCTTGATCGGAGGAAGTGGGGCGTCGAGCAGTGAGAGCCTTTCTTCGACTTCCTTGGCAGACAGACGGGGATACTGCGCGGCAATCAACCGTGCGGCCTCGTCTCTGGGTCGGCTTCGGAGGTCTTTCACCCACTGCCTGTGGCGGGAGCCATTCTGTCCCGCTGATCCCGAGCGATTCACCGGGTGCCCCGGTCATTGGCGAGCCAGCGAATGAAGGCGTTCTTATCGCTTGCGAGAGCGAACGTCACCTCAAGCTCGCCATGGTGATCGGGGGCCAGACACCAAGCGGCATTGGCATTGTCGGCGCACCAGCCTGCGACGGAGGCGGCCATTGTCGCCCTGCACCAGTGACCGTGAAGCGTCAGTGGAAACCCACCAGAGATGTCGATGGTGTTGATCACGCTTTC
>NZ_MTHE01000023.1:0-24935 GCF_001956865.1 Brevundimonas sp. ZS04 | reverse complement strand
TGCCGCCGCCGGCCTTCGCCAGCGTCATCGAGATCGCCGCCGTCAGCGTCGTCTTGCCGTGGTCAACGTGACCGATCGTGCCGATGTTCACGTGCGGCTTCGTGCGTTCGAACTTTTCCTTGGCCATGGCCAAACTCCTGTGGCCCGGGTCCGGAGCGGAGGGGCGCTTGTGCTCAGTTCAATAAACCTGGAGCGGGTAGACGGGATCGAACCGACATCCTCAGCTTGGAAGGCTGCTGCACTACCATTGTGCTATACCCGCACGAAGAATGCGGTTGCACCGCCCTTCGATTGAAGAGCGACGGTTCCGCACCCGATTCCTATCTGGACTCCCGGCCCGTCAGGCATTGAAGGCGCGTGGTGGGGGAAGCAGGACTCGAACCTGCGAAGCTTACGCAGCGGATTTACAGTCCGCCCCCTTTGCCGCTCGGGACATTCCCCCAGCGCGCCTTATGTCAATGCCGGTCTGGAAACGCCGGAAACAATCTTTCGATCATTCCGCGACGAAAGCCTTCGCTGTCGGGCGACGCCTGCAGTAGAGGAAGCGCCTGAACCGAAAGCCCTGGGGCCCAAATCGGAGGCCGTCTTATAGTGTCGTCATTTCGAGAACGCAACGACCGGAAAACCGGTAAAAAACAATCTTTCCAAAAGAGGGGGGAAGGCCGTCTGGATCGGCCTCAAACGCCCGCCACGCAAGGACGCGGCGGCGGTGAGACAGAGCGAAAACCGGCCCGTTCGCGCCCGGACGCCGATAATTTTCTTTGGGGACGCCATCCGGTTTTGGCCGCTTTGGCGAATCCTGCACGTCGCGGAAGCGGCCGCCTGATGGTCACGGAAGACCGCGCCGAAGAGATTCAGCGCGAGAATCTGGCGAACGGCCACCGAATCGAAGTGGTTGATTCTGTCGCCCTAGGCCGAATGCTGCCCGCCGGGGCGGTGCACCAGGGCATGGCCTTCAAGGTCCAGCCGCTGGAAGGCGTCGCCCTGGAAGATCTGGCAGAACCCGCTGAAGGCGTCATCGTCATGCTGGATCAGCTGACCGACCCCCAGAACGTCGGCGCCATCTTCCGCTCGGCCCTGGCCTTCGGCGCGCGCGGCATCGTGGTGCAGGACCGCCACTCCCCCGCCCTGGCCGGCGCCCTGGCCAAGGCCTCGGCTGGCGCGACCGAACGCCTGCCCTGCGCCCGCGTGACGAATCTCAGCCGCGCGCTGGAGAAGCTGGCCGACTACGGCTGGCGCGCCATCGGCATGGACGGCGAATCGGATCTGACGCTGGAACAGGCGCTGGACGCCCGACCGACCGTCATCGTCATGGGCTCGGAAGGCGACGGCGTGCGCCGCCTGGTGGCTGAACACTGCGAAGCGATGGCCCGCATCCCCATGCCCGGCGGTTTCGAGAGCCTGAACGTCTCCAACGCCGCCGCCATCGCCCTGTATGAAGCCGCCCGCGCCCAAGGCAGAGCGAGCTAGGAACCGATCCCCCGCGTCAACTTGCCCCTGCGGCGTCTTGGCGCGGGGGCCGTCGAGTTCTAAGAGTCCGACATGGACTTCCTCTCGAACCCCGAACTGGTCAGTCAGGCCTCCGCCCTCGGCAAGGTGCTGATGATCGATCTGGTCCTGGCCGGCGACAACGCCGTCGCCGTGGGCCTCGCCGCCGCCGCCCTGCCCCAGGAACAGCGCCGCAAGGCCATCCTGATCGGCCTGGCCGCCGCCGTCGTCATGCGCATCGGGCTTGCGCTTATCACCGTCCAGCTGCTGGCCATCGTCGGCCTGCTGCTGGCGGGGGGCTTCCTGCTGCTGTGGGTGTGCTGGAAGATGTGGCGAGAGCTGCGCGAGCAGGCCACCCACGACCAGGCCGAAGCCGAGGCCGAGATCGAGCGCGCCATGGCCATCGAACACGGCGGCGGCCCCTCGCCCGAAGAGCTGGGCCTGAAGCGCAAGACCTTCGGCGCCGCCCTGATCCAGATCATGATCGCCGACCTGACCATGAGCCTGGACAATGTCCTGGCCGTGGCCGGCGCCAGCCACGAACATCCCTGGATCATGGTGTTCGGCCTGATCCTGTCCATCGCCCTGATGGGTCTGGCGGCCACCTTCATCGCCAAGCTGCTGAACCGCTATCGCTGGATCGCCTATGTCGGCCTGGCCATCGTTCTCTACGTCGCCTTGCACATGATCTGGGACGGCGGGCGTTCGGTGATCGTCCGCACCGGCCATGCCGATCAGTTCAACGCCTCGGCGCCGGCCTTCCTCGCCATCGGCGCAGAGGAGCAGGCCAAGCATATGAAGCACACGGGCAAGGGCGCGGATTCGCACACGCCTCACGCCCTGCCCGGCGGTCGCGAACGACGCGATCCGCCGCCGCAGACGGTCGAGCCTGCTCAACCCGCCTCCTGAAATACGAAAGGCCCGGAGCGATCCGGGCCTTTTTCATGTTCAGGCCATCGCCTCAGCGACCACGCAACCAACCCGTGATCGAAATCCGATCGCCGCCGGCGGACAGCGCCACCTGCGTCACCGAATGCGGCGTCGGCACCCGCAACAGGTTCAGCGTGTTGAAGCGCGGCGTGAAGGCCTCGGCCACATTGCCGTCCTCGCCATGGAAGGCTAGCAGCCCGCCCCAGTCGATCCGCCAACCAGGCGTCAGGTTCAGCACATAGGCGAAGTAACGGTTCTTCCCTTCGGCGTGATCGTCATGCTCGGTCAGGAAGTGCCCCGCGCGATAACGCGTCACCTGCATGTCGGCCATGGCGATGCGCTCTTCTCCCGTCAGCTCTCGCATCAGCCCCAGAAAGTCATCGCCATTCAGGAAGGCCGCCAGGGCTCGCCAAGGCGCTTCGGCAAGACCGTCCTGCACCAGGTCGAACACGGGATAGTTGTCGTACAGATACTGAAAATCCGCCGCCGCCGACTTCTGGATCGCCTCTCCCAGTCCACGCTTCTGATCCGGCTGAAGAGACGCCAGCCACGCGGATGGCAGGTCGACATGGCCGGTCCCCCTCCGCGTCACGACGTTGTAATCCGCCTCACGCGCCAGATCATACAGCGCGGCGGCCGAGGACTCGGTCAGTATGCCCTCAACCTGGGCGCGGCCGGTCCGCAGCAGGCGTTCGCGAACGGCGGCGCGCCGATCCGACGACACCGCATTCAAGGCAGGGAGCATAGCCCCGGCGCTCACCCTTCGGCGCCGCCGAAACGTTCGGTCCACTCGGCGACCTGAGCGTCCTCGATCTTGGCGAACAGCACCTGCGCGGCGGCGACCGCTTGCCCGGCGGGAACGAGATTCAGCACATCGCCCTCGACGTCCGGCCACGACAGGTCGGTCGCGCCCACCGTGGCGGCGATGCGAGCCGCCGCCTCGGGCATGAAGGGCGCGGTGACGCGGGCGAACAGGGCGACCAGCGACAGGCCGGTGCGCACCACTACGGCGGCGCGTTCGCGATCCGTCTTCAGCGCTGTCCAGGGGGCGGCTTCCTGAAGATATTCGTTGCCCAGCACCCACAGGGCGCGCGCCGCCTGGGCCGCCTTGCGGAACTCCATGGCCTCGAACTCATAGGTCAGGCTGGCCAGGGCCGCCTTGACGTCAGCCGCCAGCTTCTCTTCCAGCGCGCCCGGTTCACCGCCCTCGGGCGCGACGCCGTCGAACTTGGATTCCGTGAACTTGACGATGCGGTTGACGAAGTTGCCCAGCACGTCGGCCAGATCCTTGTTCGTCGTCGACTGGAACTGCTCCCAGGTGAAGGCCGCATCCGAATGCTCCGGCCCATAGGCCGTCAGGTGCCAGCGCCAGTAGTCGGCGGGCAGCAGCTCCAGCGCCTGATCCATGAAGACGCCCCGGCCCATGCTGGTCGAGAACTTGCCGCCGTACCAGTTCAGCCAGTTGAAGGCCTTCAGTTGATCGACCGTCTTCCACGGCTCGCCCGAGCCGAGGATGGTCGCCGGGAAGCTGACGGTGTGGAAGGCGACGTTGTCCTTGCCCATGAACTGGACGTAGCGCACGTCTTCGGCGCCCTCGTCCAGACGCCACCACGAACGCCAGTTTCCGCCCGTCTGCTCCGCCCATTCCTCGGTCGCGCCGATGTATTCAATGGGGGCGTCGAACCAGACGTAGAAGACCTTGCCCTCCATGCCCGGACGCGGGCCGCCGTCGGGACCGACGACCGGCACGCCCCACTTCAGGTCGCGGGTGATGCCGCGGTCGATCAGACCCTCGTCCAGATGCTTGTAGGCGATGGAGCGCGCCAGCGGCTGCCACTGGGGCGAGCGGGCGTCGACCCAGGCGCGCACGTCGTCGGCGATCTTGGTCTGCAGCAGATAGAGGTGGCGCGTGTCGCGGACCTCCAGATTGCGGCTGCCCGACACCGCCGAATAGGGATTGATCAGATCGGTCGGGTCCAGCAGGCGGCCGCAGTTGTCGCACTGGTCGCCGCGCGCCTTTTCATAGGCGCAATGCGGGCAGGTGCCCTCGACGTAGCGGTCGGGCAGGAAGCGGGCGTCGTCGATCGAATAGATCATCCGGTCCACGCGCTCCTCGATCAGGCCGCGCTCCTCCAGCACCTTGGCGAAGTGCTGGGTCAGGCGGGTGTTCGGAGCGTTGGAGCTGCGGCCGAAGATGTCGAACGACAGGCTGAAGGCGTCGGCGGCCTTCTTCTGAACCTGATGCTGCTCGTCGCAATAGGTGCGGACGTCCTGACCGGCGGCGGCGGCGGCCAATTCAGCCGGGGTGCCGTGCTCATCGGTGGCGCAGACATAGAGGACGTCATGGCCGCGCGCCCGCATGAAGCGCGCCCACACATCGGCGGGCAACATCGACCCGGCCAGATTCCCAAGGTGCTTGATGCCGTTGATGTAGGGCAGCGCCGAGGTGATGAGGATGCGGGACATGATCTTCCAACGTCTAACAGGGAGGCGTCGGATATAGAGGGCGCAAACCCAGTCGTCACCTTTTATGGGCCGGACGCCTATGAGACAGGCGTCGCCCTTGCCGTCGGCAGACGCCGCGCGATCCGCACGAACCGCCCGGTCAGCAGCGCGCCCGAGATCAGGCTGGCGACGATCACCGACCAGACCAGGCCGTCCACGCCCATCCGATGCGCCAGGAACCAGCCCAGCGGGATCATGATGAAACCATAGGACAGCAGGTGCATCAGCGTCGGCCACACCACGTCGCCCGCCGCGCGGTTCGCTTGGGCGGCGACCACCTGTTGGGCGTCGGCGACGAAGAACAGAGTCGCCAGCGCCAAGGCCGGGGCCGCGATGGCCAGGATCGCCGGGTCGGTCGTATAGGCGCCGACCACTAGCGGTGCGGTCAGCCACAGGCCGATGGCGATGATGAAGGCCAACACCGTCACAACGCCGACGCCCGCCAGGCCGCCCCGCATGACGCCCGCTCGATCGCCGCCGCCGTAGCTGCGGCCGACCAACACCGCCGTCGCCGACGACAGGCCCATGGGCACCATGAAGACGATGGCGGAGACGTTGATGACCACGGCCCAGCTGGCGGTCTCGGCCGCGCCCAATTGGCCGGCGAACAGGGTCATGGCCGCGAAGGCCCCGACCTCGATGAAGTTGGACGCGCCGCCGCCGAGACCGACCTTGATCTGCTGGCTTTCGACCGCCTTGTCGCGCTTGGGCTTGTTGAACACGCCCCAGGCGCGCGCTTCGGGCAGGCGCAGAATGAAGATGACCAGGAAGATCGCCAGCGCCGCCCGCGCGCCGAACGTCGCCCAGGCCGAGGCCACGGCGCCGTCCAGGCCGATGCCCAGGATGTCCGGCACCAGCAGCAGGTTCAGCGCCAGGTTGACCGCATTGGCCACCCACATGGCCACCATGCCCGCCTTGGGCCGATGCAGTCCTTCAAGGAAGAACAGGGCGCAAATCGAAATCAGATAGGCCGGCATCGACAGGGCGAAGACCATCAGGGCAGGCGTCGCGCCCTCGCCCAGGCCGTCCTCCAGCCCCATGTGCACCAGGCCGAACGGCCCCAGCAGCAGCAGGCCGATCATGGCGACAAAACCGATCTGCAGGGCGTAGGTCATGCCGCGACGCAGGACCGCGCCGACCTCATCGCCGCGCCCCTCGCCCAGCAGACGGGCGGTCATGACCTGCACGCCCATCATCAGGCCGACCGCCGTGGTCAGCACGACCGAGGACGGCGCCCAGGCCAGGGAGTGGTAAGCCAGCTCGCGGCTGGCGTAGTGGCCGACGACGATGGCGTCGGTCAGGCCCATGGTCATGATGCCCAGACGCGCCAGCACGACCGGCCAGGCTAGCTTCAACAGCTCGGACAGGGTGGCGCGATTATGGAAGCTGAACAGGGACTGGACCATCGGACGCCGCAACAGCCACGCGCGCAGGCGCGGGTCAATCGATTTTCCGGCCGATTCAGGCGCCTACCAGGCGCCCAGCTCGCGCAGCTCGCGCGCCAGATCAGGCGGCAGGTCCGTCGGCTCGGCCACCGACAGGTCCGGCGGCACGTCCTTCTCGAAATAGCGCCAGCCCTGAAACGGCCGCCGGGCCAGGGGCGCAGTGCGGATGACCTGGCTGTCGAGCTTGATCTCGCAGCGGCTGGTCTTGCCCTCGCCTATGGTCGTGATCTCGAGGATGCGCTGGCGGCAGGTCACGGAGCCCTTCATGACCCAGTACAGCGAGCCGCCGTCCTCAATCTCGGCGGCGCGCTTGGGCGTCATGCGGGTGTGGACGATGCGCCAGTCGGACCGGGCCGCGTTCGCTTCCAGCGTCTCGACCTCGGCCACGCCGACGCAGAGCTTGATCATGTGAAGGGGCATGAGGCCCAACTAGTCATCCGACGCCACGAAGGCCAGCCCGGCTCAGGGCTGGCGATCCAGTTGGGTGAAGATTTCCTGCCCCTTGGCGATCAGTTCCTGTCCGCACCGCTGGCTGTGCGAACGCACCTGCTGGACCGGGGTGGAGTCCGTATATTCCAGCATCCGTCCGATCCAGTTCCGCGCGGGATCGCGGCCTTCCAGACGGCCCAGATAATACATCATCCCGCCGGTATACTGCTGCTTGAGCTCCTCCGAGGCGGCCGGATCGTCGATCGCCACCGCCAGCAGGCCCATGCATTGCAGATCCGCCGCCGATTCCGTCGGCATGTCGCTCAGATCGGCGCCCAGAAGCGCCGTCGCCATCATCGCCGCAAGGATCATTCGCCCGCGCCCTCGGCCTTCACCACGGCCAGAACCGCGCCGTCCGTGACCTGATCGCCGACGGCGACGTTGAACTCGGCCACCACGCCGTCAAAGGGCGCGGTCAGGGCGTGCTCCATCTTCATGGCCTCCAGCACCACGACCGGCTGGCCCTTGGCCACCTTGTCCCCGGCCTTGGCGGGCGCGGCGACGATCTTGCCCGGCATGGGCGCGCGCAGGCCGCCGTCGGAGGCGGAACCGCCCGCCGGACCGCTGGACTTGCGGCGGTGAAACTCGACCACGTCGCCGCCGTCGAACACCAGCACCCGTCCGGCGTCCGGCGACAGGGTGCTGACGACCTCGCCGTCGACCACGACCACGCCCGGCTCGCCATAGATCTGAGCCGAGCCGAATTCGCCGCTCACGGTGAAGCTGGAAGAACGCCCATACCAGCCCGGCTCGCCGGTCAGGGTCAGGGCGTGCGCCGCGCCGTCATGGTGGACCGCCGTATGCGCCTGCGGCGCCGCGTTCAGGCGGAAGCCGAACAAGCCCGCACGGGCAGGCGCCAGCACATTGTCCGGCGCGTCGAAGGCGGCGGCGTCCGCCTCCAGCCCGATCTGTCCCGCCGCAGCGGCCAGGGCGCGGACGGAAACCTGAGCCGGGGCGATCAGCGCCCCCTCCTCCGCCGCGATGAAGCCGGTGTCCACGTCGCCTTCGACAAAGCGCGGATGGTCCAGACAACGCGCCATGAAGCCCGCGTTAGTCTTCACCGGCCAGACCTCGACCTCGCGGCAGGCGTCGGCCAGACGGGCGACAGCGACCTCGCGCGTGTCTTCGTGGACGATCAGCTTGGCGATCATGGGGTCGTAGAACTGGCTGACCTCGCCGCCCTGCATCACGCCGGTGTCGACGCGGATGTCGTCGGGCATGACGAAGTGATCCAGCCGCCCGATCGACGGCAGGAAGCCGTTGGCCGGGTCTTCGGCATAGAGGCGGGCCTCCATGGCCCAGCCCTTCATCGGAATGTCGGCTTGCGCCAGTGGAATGGGCTGCCCCGCCGCGACGCGCAGCTGCCATTCGACCAGATCGACGCCGGTGATGCTCTCGGTCACCGGGTGTTCGACCTGAAGTCGGGTGTTCATCTCCATGAACCAGATGCGGTCGGCCTTCAGCCCGTCAGAGGCGTCCGCGATGAACTCGATGGTGCCTGCGCCCTGATAGTCCACGGCCTTGGCGGCGCGGACGGCGGCGGCGGTGACGGCGTCGCGCGCGGCCTGATCCATTCCGGGCGCCGGGGCCTCTTCGATCACCTTCTGGTGGCGGCGCTGCAGCGAGCAGTCGCGCTCATGCAGGTGGACGACGTTGCCGTGGCTGTCGCCGAAGACCTGCACCTCGATATGGCGCGGGCGGGTGATGTAGCTTTCGATCAGGACGCGCGGATCGCCGAAGGACGACTGGCCCTCGCGCTGGGCCGACGCCAAAGCCTCTGCGAAGTCCTCGGCGCGGTCGACCTTGCGCATCCCCTTGCCGCCGCCGCCCGCGACCGCCTTGATCAGGACCGGGAAGCCGATGCGGTTCGCCTCGGCGTTCAGGGTCTCCAGCGACTGGTCCTCGCCCTGATAGCCGGGGGTGACGGGCACGCCCGCCTCGATCATCAGCTTCTTGGCCGCGTCCTTCAGGCCCATGGCGCGGATCGAGGACGGCTTGGGGCCGATCCAGACTAGCCCTGCCGCCGCCACGGCCTCGGCGAAGTCGGCGTTCTCGGACAGGAAGCCGTAGCCCGGGTGGATGGCCTCCGCCCCCGTCGCCTTGGCCGCCGCCAGCACCTTGGCCGCATCCAGATAGGACTCGCGCGCCGCCGCCGGACCGATCAGCACCGCTTCATCGGCCTCACGCACGTGCAGTGCGTCAGCGTCGGCCTCGGAATAGACGGCGATGGTGCGCAGGCCCATGCGGCGGGCGGTGCGGAAGACGCGGCAGGCGATCTCGCCGCGATTGGCGACCAGGACGGACTTGAACATCAGGCTACCTTATTGCGCCCAGTTCGGCGCGCGCTTGTCGAGGAAGGCGCGGACGCCTTCCTGGCCCTCGGCCGAGACGCGGGCGCGGGCGATGCGCTTGGCGGTCTCTTCCAGCAGGCGGTTGTCGATCTCTTCGCCCGCCACGTCGTTCACCAGGCGCTTGGCGTCGCCCATGGCGCCCGGCGCATTGGCCGACAGGCTGTCGGTCAGCATGGAGATGAACTCGTCTACCGAACCTTCAGGCAGGACCATGTCGATCAGCCCCGCATGGGCGGCGTAGTCGGCGTCGAAGATATTGGCCGTCAGGAACAGCTGGCGCGCGCGGCGCGCGCCGACCGCCTCGATGACATAGGGGGCGATGGTCGCCGGAATCAGGCCCAGCTTGACCTCCGAGAAGGCGAAGCGCGTCCCTTCGACGGCCACGGCCATGTCGCAGGCGGCGACGATGCCCGCCCCGCCGCCCATGGCCGCGCCCTCGACCAGGGCCACTGTCAGGGCCGGCACGTCGTGCAGGGCCTTCAGCATCTTCGCCAGGCCCATGGCGTCGTCGCGGTTGTCGCTCTCGGACCAGTCGGCCGCCGAACGCATCCAGTTCAGGTCTGCACCCGCGCTGAACGTCCCGCCCGCGCCGCGAATGAAGACTACGCGCACCTTGTCGGCGCCGTGCAGGGTCTCGAACGCCTCATAGAGGGCGGCGATGGTCGCCGCGTCGAAGGCGTTCTTCTTCTCGGGACGGTTGATGGTGACGAAGACCACGCCGTCGGCGGTGGCGTCGATCTGCACCAGGTCGTCGTTGGCGTCCGGCGCCGCATCGGCGACGAAGGGGTGGGCGATGGCGTTCATCTCCGCCGCCTCGGCGTCGGTGATGTCCAGAGCGTTCAGCTCTTCTTCGGTCGGCTTTTGGTCAGTCATGATGGGCTCCTTGGCCGATAGAACGCTTCAAACGTCATCATTCTCCCCCTCGCTGGGGAAGAAGGCGATTAAACAGGATCGCAGCGGTTGGCGCGAACGGTCTTGCCGTCCTGCTCGACGCGCAGCGAGACGCCCGCCACCGGCGACAGGCGCAGGGTCTGGACGAGGGTCTGGTCGCCGTCCGACGACTGGTTCTCCAGAACCACGCGGATGGCGTCGCCTTCGCCTTCCAAAGTCTCCAGAGCCACCAGCTTGGAGGTGTCCTCATAACCCTTGATCTCATTGGCCGTGATGACGAAGCGCGTGCCGCTCTCGTCCTTGGCGCAGCCGTCGTCGCTATAGTCCCAGTTGCCGCGATAGCCGACCGGGAAGACCGCTTCGGACGGCTCGCCCGTCCGCGCGGCCGCCTCTTCAGCCGCAGAGACCGGCTCGGTCTGCGGCGTCGCAGCCTCAGACGCGGCTTCGACCGTCGCCGGGGCCTTGGAATCGGCCTGCGATCCGCAGGCCGCGAGCAGCGCGGTCAGGGCGATGAGAGCTGCAGTTTTCTTCATGTCACTGTCCTTGTCGTGCAGATTCTGATCCCACATTGAGATCGCCGACGCGACACTCTCAGCCGCGCGATCCGGCTTCAAGTCGTTTTTTGAACACCGTGCAATTTATTGCCTTACATCCGGAACACGCCGAAGGTCGTCTCCGGGATCGGGGCGTTCAACGAAGCGCTGATGGCCAGGCCCAGAACGTCGCGCGTCTGGGCCGGATCGATGACCCCGTCGTCCCACAGGCGGGCGGTGGCGTAATAGGGGTTGCCCTCGTCCTCATACTTCTGGCGGATCGGCGCCTTGAAGGCCTCGGCCTCGTCCGGCGTCCAGATGTCCGCGTCGCGGTGGACGGTGGCCAGGACGCTGGCCGCCTGCTCGCCGCCCATGACGCTGATCCGGCTATTGGGCCAGGTGAAGAGGAAGCGCGGGCTGTAGGCCCGGCCGCACATGCCGTAGTTGCCCGCGCCGAACGACCCGCCGATCAGGACGGTGAACTTGGGCACCTCAGCCGAGGCGACGGCCGTGACCAGCTTGGCGCCGTGCTTGGCGATGCCCTCGGCCTCATATTTTCCGCCAACCATGAAGCCCGAGATGTTCTGCAGGAACAGCAGCGGAATCTTGCGCTTGCAGGCCAGTTCGATGAAGTGCGCGCCCTTCTGGGCGCTTTCCGAGAACAGCACGCCGTTGTTGGCCAGGATGGCGACCGGCTGGCCCCAGATGCGGGCGAAGCCGCACACCAGCGACGTGCCGTACAGCGCCTTGAACTCGTCCAGTTCCGAGCCGTCGACGATGCGGGCGATGACCTCGCGCACGTCATAGGGGGCGCGGACGTCCTCAGGAATGATCCCGTACAATTCGGCCGGATCATAGGCGGGGGCGCGCGGCTCGCGCACGTCCAGCGGTTGGGGCTTGGTGGTGTTCAGATTGGCGACGATGGAGCGCACGATCTCCAGCGCATGCTCGTCGTTCTCGGCCACATGGTCGACCACGCCGGACTTGCGGCCGTGGGTCTCGGCGCCGCCCAGTTCCTCGGCCGAGATGACCTCGCCGGTCGCGGCCTTCACCAGCGGCGGACCGGCCAGGAAGATGGTGCCCTGATTGCGCACGATCACCGTCTCGTCCGACATGGCCGGCACATAGGCGCCGCCCGCCGTGCACGATCCCATGACGCAGGCGATCTGCGGGATCGAGCGCGCGCTCATCCGCGCCTGATTGAAGAAGATGCGGCCGAAATGGTCGCGATCCGGAAACACCTCGGCCTGGTGCGGCAGGTTGGCCCCGCCGGAATCGACCAGATAGACGCACGGCAGGTTGTTCTGCTCGGCGATCTCCTGCGCCCGCAGATGCTTCTTCACCGTCATGGGGAAGTAGGCGCCGCCCTTCACCGTCGGGTCGTTGGCGACGATCATCACCTCGCGGCCCGACACCCGGCCGACGCCGCAGATCATGCCCGCGCCGGGGGCTTCGTCGCGATACATCCCGTTGGCGGCCAGTTGGCCGACCTCTAGGAAGGGCGAGCCGGGGTCCAGCAGGCGCTCGACCCGGTCGCGCGGCAACAGCTTGCCACGCGCCACATGGCGCTCGCGGCTGGCGTCAGAGCCGCCGCGCGCGGCCTTGGCGACCTTTTCATAAAGCTCGTCCCGCAGGGCGCGATTGTGCGCATCCAGCGTTTTGAAAGCAGGACTGTTGCGATCGACGGCGGAAATCAGCTTGGGCATGCCCAAGGTTTAGGAGGCTTCCGCCTCGGGGGGAAGCCGTTCGGTTCACCGAAGGCGAAATCCGCTATATCTCCCCTTCATGGCCCCGCTTCGACCGGACACGCTCGCCGCCGCCCTGTCACGCGCCTTCGAGGACGCGCGGGACAGCCGCGCCAGCTGGTTCGCCCTGACGCGAGGCGAGCGGCTGTTCTCTGTCGGCGATCCGGCCGACACCCTCTATCTTCTGCGCGCCGGGCGTCTGGGCGTCTTCCGCCGCGACGACGCGCGGGTTCCGCAGATGGTCACCGTCATCAAACCCGGCGAGCCGGTCGGCGAACTGGCCATGCTGGCGGGCACCTCCCACATGTCAGACGTGGTCGCCCTGCGCGACAGCGACGTTCTGGCCCTGCCGCGCGAGGCCTTCTTCGACGCCGCGCGCAACGATTCCATGCTGATGTCCGAACTGGGCCAGATCATGCTGAGCCGCGCCCGCGAGCGCAGCGGCGGCGCGGAACCCAACGTCTTCGGCTTCGTCTCGGCCCGCGACAGGCCCATCCGCGCCTTCGTCGAGCGCGTGGCCCGCGCGGTCGAGGCCCAGGGCAGCACCTGCCACGTCATCGACAGCTCGGCCCTGGCCTCGGCCGCCGAATGGTTCTCTCGGGTTGAAGACGCCCACGACTACGTCCTCTACGTCGCCGAGGCGGACGAACCGAACTGGGCCGCCCTGTGCGCGCGCCAGGTGGACCGACTGTTCCTAGTCGGGGCCGCCGACCGGCCGCCGCCCCCTGCCCCGCCGGTCGCCGACGACTGGGACGACGCAGGACAGCGCACCGACCTGATCCTGCTGCGCGATCCGCGGATGCCGCGCCCCAGCAACACCCGCGTCTGGCTGGACGCGCTGAAGCCCGGCCGCTGGTTCCACGCGGTCGAAGGCCTGTTCGACGACACGGCGCGGATCGCGCGCCTGATCACCGGCTCGGCCGTGGGCGTGGTGCTGTCGGGCGGCGGCGCCCGCGCCTACGCCCACATCGGCGCGCTAAAGGCTCTACGCGAGGCGGGCACGCCCATCGACTTCATCGGCGGGGCTTCCATGGGAGCGGTCATCGCCGCGGGGCCCGCCCTGGGCTGGTCGGACGAAGAGTTGGAGCATCATATCCGACAGGCCTTCGTCCTGGCCGATCCCCTGGCCGACATCGCGCCGCCCATCATCGCCATGACACATGCTCGCAAGGTCAAGGCGCTGATGAAGGAGGCCTTCGGCGATGTGCAGATGGAGGACATGCTGCTGCCCTTCTTCGCCGTCTCGACCAATCTGACCTCGGGCAAGCTCGAGGTGCATCGCGAAGGCATGCTGCGTCACGCCCTGCGCGCCTCCATCTCCCTGCCCGGCGTCATGCCGCCCGTGGTGATGAACGGTCAGGTGCTGGTCGACGGCGCCGTGCTGCGAAACTTCCCCAGCGACGTCATGCGGCGGCTTAACAGAGGCCCCGTGGTCGGCGTCGACGTATCGCAGTCACGCGGCGTCGACCCCAAGGCTCTGGAGGATCCTCCCTCCTGGTGGCGCTGGATCCTGTCGGGCGCGTGGAAGCGCGGCCCCCCGATCGTCTCGATCCTGATGCGTTCGGCCACCCTGTCCAGCGAGGCCGAACGAATGCAGGCCCGCGCCGAGACGGACCTGCTGATCCTGCCCACGCTCGACGGCGTGGATATCCGCGACTGGAAAGCCTATGAACCGGGCGTCGCGGCTGGGTATGAGGCCGCCCGCGCGGCCCTCGACAGTCTCAACGGGTCGGTCGAGACCCTGCACCGCCGTCGCCGGACCGGCGCGCCAGAAGAAACAGTCGAGGAAATGGCAGAAGTGTCCTTCCCTCAGGACGTCGTGGAAACGCCTCACCCAACACCTGAGCCAGGCGCGCCAGAAAGGCGTCGCGGTTGGCTGGGTCTTCGCAAAGCGCGGTCAGATAAGGCCTGAGGGCCGTGCCCTTCATCCACTCCAGCACGGCGTTCTCGCCGTCCAAGACGTGGAGATAGGTCGTCGACCAGACGTCGACCTCCTCGCACAGGTCCGCCACCGCGTCGTAATAGGCCTCGGCCGCCAGCAGCGGCTGGATGGTGTCGACGCCCTTCAGACGGGCGCTCCACGGGCCGTCCGCCGCCGTCTGGCGCATCAGGGTGTGGTGCCGCGTCTCCCAGGCCATCGGCATCTGCACCGCCAGCACCCCATCCGGCGCCAGCGCCTCGGTCAGCCGCCGGAACAGCTCCGCATGATCCGGCGCCCACTGCAGCGAAGCGTTGGCCAGGATCAGATCCACGGGGGCGGCGGGCTTCCAGGCCTCAAGGTCGCCTTGCACCCAGTCCACATCATCGGGCAGGCCCCGCGCCTGTTCCAGCATGGCGGCGCTCGAATCCAGCCCATGCACCCGCGCATCCGGCCAGCGCCGTTTCAACAGGGCCGCATGCTGGCCCATGCCGCAACCGATGTCCCAGATCTCATGCGGGTCCAGATCGTCTGGAAGCTGCGACAGCAGATCGATGGCCGCGCGATCGCGCTGGCGCTCGAAACGGTTGTATTGCTGGGGATCCCACGCCGGCGACGTCATCGTCATACTTCTCCCTCGACTATCGCAAGAAGCGATTCGAGGGAGAATGGTACAGCCTCTCAGGATTGAACTGAGGACCTCCGGCTCCACAAACCGGCGCTCTAACCAGCTGAGCTAAGGCTGCACATCTCTGCGCGAGGGCGGTTCTCTAGCGGGCCTCGCCGTCGGGGGCAAGCGGCCATTTCGTCCTCGCGCAGGATTTTATGTTTTATCCCCGTCAGTTCCAACCGCGGCTGGCGATATACTGCTGAAGTTGCATTAAACGGGTCTGGTCCGACGGGTGGGTTGAGGCGAACTCCGGCGTCCCCGACTGCCGTCCTTCAGCCATGGCGCGCCACAGGGCCAGCGATTCCGACGGCCTGTAGCCGGCCGCCGCCATGTAATCGACGCCCAGCCGATCCGCCTCCAGCTCGTGGCTGCGCGAGAACGGCAACAGGACGCCCAATTGCGCGCCCATGCCGCCAAAGGCCTGAACCGCCTGGCTGTAGTCCCCGGCCTGGCTCTGAACGGCGCCCAGAATCAGGCCCGTCGTCTGGGTGGTCGAGGCGCGCTCGGCGGCGTGACGGGCGATGACGTGGCCGACCTCGTGACCGATCACGGCCGCCAGCTGGTCGTCGTTCTTGGCGATGGCCAACAGACCCGTCGTCACCCCCATATGGCCCGACGGCAGGACGAAGGCGTTCGGCGTGGAATCGTCGAAGACCGCATACTCCCAATGGCGGTTGGTCAGATTCGCGGTCTGGACGATGCGATCGCCCACTCGGCGCACCCGGGCGTTCTGCGCCGCATTATTCGACACCTTCTGCGTCCGCAGCGTCTCAGCCCAGGCCGCCTGCGACTGCTGGACCAGCACGCCGTCGTCGATGAAGACCAGCTGATTGCGGCCCAGGGCCTCATTATAGGCGCAGGCGCCGACCCCAGCGCCCAAGACGCCAGTGGTGATCGCCAAGGCGAGCATAAGGGGCTTGCGAGACATCGATCCTCCGGAACAGTTCAGGGCCATAATGCACAGGCGGGCCGCCCGGCTCCATGCCTGACGCCGTAAAGTGCGTTCCATCGCCTACATTCATTGGGCCTCAGCGTCCGGGCTTCAGCACATGAAAAAAGCGCCCCGAGGCGAAACCTCGAGGCGCTTCTTTTCGTTCAGTGCGTTCGCACGCTTAGTCCAGGTTAAACGGCACCCGAACCACGAACTTGGCGTTCGTTGCAGCGCCATCGACCGTACGGGGCGAAAGCTGCCCGCGTTGGACGATGCGAACGGCCGCAGAGCCGAAGCCCATGCCCGACGGCTCTTCCGAGACGACGCGGCAACCTTCGGGCTTCCCGCTCGGGGTCACCGTGCATTCGACCGTGGCCGAACCGCCCACGCCGCGATCAAGAGCGCGTTGCGGGAAGTCCCGTTCAGTCGGACGCGGCGGGCGAGCCCACTGCGGGTTGGTGATGACCGAAGGACGCGGCGGCGCGGGCGGCGCCGGCGGAGGCGGAGGACCAGGGACGATCACGGGCGGGCCCGTGTATTCGACGCGGTCTTCCTTCTTCGTCGGCTCGATCGGCAAGGTCACCGGCGGCGGAGGCGCCTGGGTGTTGACGACCGGCTCGCGCACCTGAAGCTTCGGCGGCGGAGGCGTATCCGGCGGCGGCGGCGGCGGCGGCGGAGGCGGAGGCGGCGGAGGCGGGGCCTCCATCAACTCCACGTCCACAGCCTCGTCCACGTAGTTGAACTCTTGGAGTTCGAACTTGCTCTTGTACAGGTAGACACCTGCAAGAACGTGGACGATCACCGAGACGCCGATCCCGACCATCGCACCCGTCGAGAGTTTCTTCTTCTTGGGTGCGTCAAGCAGAGGGTCGCGGTGCTCGTGAGGTTCAGCAGTCATGCTTTGAGTCACGCCCCCTACGATTGATCTTCGCCAACCAGGGCGACACTGTAAAAACCATTATCCTGCAAGGCGTTCATGACCTGCATGAAGTCCCCGTAACGCGTCTGCTGGTCAGCGCGGATAAAGATCCGCTCTTCGTCCGGATTACGCGTTCCGATTTGGGTCCTCAGGTCATCGCCCAGAGCGGCGACCGACGTCGGGAAATCGCCCACGTACACTTCGCCGCCATTCTGGATGGAGATGAAGACGGGCTTGGGCGGATTGACGGCCGGCGGAGCGACGGCGCGTGGAAGTGTCACCGGCACCGACACGGTGGCGAGCGGAGCCGCCACCATGAAGATGATGAGGAGAACCAGCATAATGTCCACGAAAGGCGTGACATTGATTTCGCTGTTCGCCTCGACGGTGTACTTGCCGCCGCCGGAACCGGAAAGTTTGGCGGCCATCCGTCTTACGCCCCCTTGTCGAGTTGACGCGAGATCGAGTTCATCAGCTCGGCGTTGAAGCCGTCAGCACGAGCGCCGTACGAAGCGATGCGGGTGTTGAAGTAGTTATAGAAGATAACCGCCGGGATAGCCGCGAACAGACCGATGCCGGTAGCCAGCAGGGCTTCAGCGATACCCGGAGCAACGACGGCCAGGTTGGTGGTGTTCGACTCGGCGATGCCGATGAACGAGTTCATGATGCCGTAAACGGTGCCGAACAGACCGATGAACGGACCGCCCGAACCGACCGAAGCCAGGAACTGCTGGCCGCCCGACAGGCGGATACCCATGCCGCCCTGCACGGCGCCGACGGCGTTGCCGGCGCGAGCGACGGTCGTATCGCGGTGAGCGCCCGTCACATCAAGACCGGCTTGACGCGACAGTTCGATTTCGCCGGTGGCCGCAGCGGCCATGTCGGCCAGCGGGTTGCCGTCGAACTCTTCCGAGGTGGCCAGGCGACGGATGTCGGCCAGGTTGCGAGCACCGCGGTACTCTTCCAGGAAGCGGTTGGTCTTCTTGGTCAGCGAGCTGAACTCAACCAGTTTGATGAGCAGCAGCGTCCAGGAGAAGATCGAGGCCAGGACCAGGCCTGCCATCACGACCTTAACGACCGGGTGCGCCATCATGAACATGGCGATCGGGGTCAGGCCCGCGCCGCCGTGACCGCCGGCGGCGGCTTCTTCAGCGGGGGCTTCAGCAGCTGCGTCTGCAGCCGGGGCGGCGGCGTCGGCGGCCGGAGCGGCGGCGTCAGCGGCGGCGGGAGCCGAAGCGGCGGCCGGGGCAGCCGGTGCGGCCGCGTCCTGCGCCAGAACCGGCGAGCTCGCCATCAGGACGGCGGCGCCGGCCATTGCGAGGAGGATATTCGTCTTCTTGCTATCGAGCATGTTTCGCCAGTTCCTGCTTTGGTCTGACTCGTGGAACCCAAAACCCAAGCCGCGTCAGTCGGCTGGGCCTTTACCGTGAAATTTTCCTCCCGCCGGAATTTCTCCCCCGCCGGTCGGCGCCGCATTCTTACGAAACATCCTGAGACGCTTTGCAGACTGGAGCGATGGAACCATACCCCCCCGTCCACAGCCTGCAAGCAAGAATGCGGTTAAGTCCCTTTGACGAACGGCTATCGGAGCGTCAAGGGCGGAAAATAGCTTTTCACCCCGCGCGCCTCGCCCCCGAGGCAGAGGCGCACAAATATTCCATTTTAATGAAATATAACGGCAACAAAAATGCCAACGCAGAGAATGTTAAGGAATGTTTAGGCCCATGACGATTTTTCGGCTTTTTCAAGGCCGAGACGAATAATCATCATGTGAGGGGAAAGTGGTGCCTGGAGGCGGATTCGAACCACCGACACGCGGATTTTCAATCCGCTGCTCTACCAACTGAGCTATCCAGGCGTCGCTTTGCGTCGCGAGAGGCGGCTCTATAGGCGAGCCCGGACGGGCTGTCCAGACGCCAATTCACTCAATTCCGCGATCTTTTTCATCATCGTGCGCATCTTCGACCGGAATGGCGTAGCCGCCGGTGAACCAACGCTGCAGATCGATGTCGGCGCAACGCTTGGAGCAGAAGGGCTTGTAGGCGGCGACGGCCTCGGCGCGACGGCAAATGGGGCATTGGGCCATGCTCAGCTCTCCTTGATCTCGAACACGCCCGGCGCGGCGTCCGGGCGGATGTGGGCGCGCGGCCCTAGCTGCGCCACCCAGGGGGACAGGATCGCCGCTGACGTCGAACTACAGTGCAGCGTCAGGCGCGGCGCGGCGCGATCCGTCAGCAAGGCGAGACGCAGGCGACGCAGGGCGCCGATCTCCAGCGCCCCCGGAGCCGCCAATCGTTCATCGGCAGGCGTACGCCCCCACGGCAAAGACAATTGCAGCAGGCCGAACCGGCTCAGCGGCCCGATCGCCGCCCCGGCGTGATCGGCGAACGCCTGGCGCGCCATGGATAGAGTGGTCTCTGGATGCAGACCGACGCCCACTAGGTCGATGGCGACCAGACCGCCCCACCCTTTCAGCGCCAGCAACCGCGCCGTCTGGCGCAGGCCCTCGCGATTCACCGCCTCGCGCCCCTTGCGGGAATCTCGACCGGCGGCTGGCGCGTAGTCAATGTCGACCGCGATCAGGGCGCGCGTCCGCTGCACGGCCAGGTCCAGACCCACGCCTGGTTCGATCACGCCGCCGGACAAGGCTTCTTCTTCAGCCTCCAGCGCCGCATGAATCGCCTCGGCGCCCGTGGACACAGGCACGCCCGGCGCCAGCATGTTCAGAATGGCGGCGACGTCGGGTCCGGCCGCTAGTAGACGCGGCTCTCCGCCCGCCTCTCCCAGGCGGCGCAAGACCGGCCCCTTGCGCTCGCGCGGCTCGGCCGTGACCAAAAGTTCAAGCTTGGCGCCTTCCGGGGGACGATCCGCCTTGCCCAACAGCAGAAAGCCGAACGGCTCGCCGCAGCCCAGGTCGATGAAGGCCCCGTGCAGGCCAGGCGCCAGGCGCGCCACACGGCCGACGACGCGAGCCCCCAGGCGATGCTCGGGCCGATCGTCGTCTCTATGTATAATGAGGGCGCAGGCGCGGCCGCCGCGAAAGACCATGCCACGGGTCTCGCCCGGAGCCGCGTCCAGGAAGACCTCGACATCGGCCATCAGGCCGCCTCGCCTCTCCAGCCTGCGCCGCGCAGCAGATTCGCCGCCTCATACAGCGGCAGGCCCATGACGGCGGGATGGCTGCCGACGATTCGGGTGATGAAGGCGGCGGCCCGCCCCTGAATGCCATAGCCCCCGGCCTTGCCGCGCCATTCGCCCGAGGCGACATAGGCGGCGATCTCGTCCTGCGACAGCGGCTTGAAGCTGACGCGGGTGTCGACCACGCGCCAGGACGTGCGCCCGCCGCAGATCACGGCCACGCCGGTGAAGACGCGATGATTGCGCCCCGACAGCAGTTTCAGGAAGCGGATCGCCTCCGCCTCGTCAGCGGGTTTTTCCAGCAGGCGGCGCCCCACGGCCACCACGGTGTCAGCCGCCAGGACCACGTCATCGGGATGACGTTCCGCCACGACCGCCGCCTTGGAGCAGGCCAGACGCTGGGCCAGACGCGGCGGCGTCTCGGCCTTCTCAGGCGTTTCGTCGATATCGGCGGGATCGACCAGATCGGGCGCAATGCCGATCTGCGCCAGCAATTCCATGCGGCGCGGGCTCGACGAGGCCAGAATCAACCTCGGAGCCGAAGCGTCAGGACGCGACACGCGCGTCCTTACTTGAAGCGGTAGGTGATGCGACCCTTGGTCAGGTCATAGGGCGTCATTTCGACCAACACCTTGTCGCCGGCCAGCACCCGGATGCGGTTCTTGCGCATCTTGCCCGCGGTGTGGGCGATGATCTCGTGATCGTTTTCCAGCGTCACGCGGAACGTCGCATTCGGCAGCAGTTCGCTGACCACGCCGGGGAATTCCAGCAGTTCTTCCTTAGCCATGCGGCCTCTCTCGCCCGTGTGAACAGCTACGGGCCCGCGCCGAGCGTGAGCGCGAGCCGTGAAAGTGAGGGCGCCTAATGCACCAAAACGCTTAGATAGTCGAGTTCAGCCCCGACGGTAGAGGGCGCAGACCAGGGTGAAGAGCCGGCGCGCCGTCTCCTGGTCGATCTCCACCTTGCCGTCCAGCCGGGTTTTCAGCAGGGCGGCCCCTTCATTGTGCAGCCCCCGCCGCCCCATATCGACCGACTCGATCTGGCTGGGCGAAGAGCCGCGCAGGGCTTCATAATAGCTTTCGCAGATTAGGCCGTAGTCACGGATCACCGTCTTCATCGGCGTCAGCGACAGAACATGCGTCCGGCTGAAATCCGGTCCGGCGATATCGAAGGCCAGACGATTATCCTGCGACGACAGGGCCAGGGTGTAGGGGCCGCCCGCCGCGCCGTCCGGAATGAAACTGTTCTGCTCGACCAGATCGAAGATGGCGACCCGGCGCTGATGCTCGATCTCGGCCGTGGCCGCCGGCAGGGAGGCGTTGTCGATCTCAATCGCGGTCAGCTTGTGCGGTCCGCTCATTGCGCCGCTCCGTCCAGATGGGTCGGCGCCACCCGCGCGGGCCAGCGTTCGGACAGGTCGGTCAGCACCGCATCCAGGCACTCCACGTCGATCCGCAGATCGCCGCCGCCCGCGAACATCATCATCACCTGACCGCCCGGCGCCTCGGTCGGCAGGAAGTCGAGCGCCAACAGCTCCAGCGCCGCCTCGGGCAGGCGCGGCAGACGGCGGCTCTTGACCGCCTGGACGTCGCCGAACTGCATGGCCGCCATGACGCGCGTGCCGCCGCATTCCCAGCAGAAGCGCGACAGGACGACGGTCAGGCGCCGCGCCTCCTTCTCCCAGCGGATGTCGACCGGACGCATGATGGCGTCCTGAAGCGCGGCCGAGATGATCTGCAGGTCGTCCGCGTCCTCGGCCAGCAGGCGCAGGGGCGTCATCGGCGCCAGGCTTTCGCCCGCAGCGCCTTCGTCCGCCACCTCGTCGGTCAGGGTCGAGATCGGTTCGCCGTCAGTGCTCATCGCCCTCCCCCTTAATCCGTCGGACATCGGCGCCGCAGGCGCCCAGCTTCTCTTCCATCCGCTCGAAACCGCGATCCAGGTGATAGACGCGGCCGACCGTCGTCTCACCTTCGGCCACAAGACCGGCGATGACCAGAGACATGGAGGCGCGAAGATCCGTCGCCATGACCGGCGCGCCCTTCAACCCCTCGACGCCGCGCACCACGGCCTCGCCCGCATGGACGGCGATGTCCGCGCCCAGGCGCGCCAGTTCCGGCGCGTGCATGAAACGGTTCTCGAAGATGTTCTCGTGGATGACGCTTTCGCCCTCGGCCGTCGTCATCAGGGCCATGAACTGCGCCTGCAGGTCGGTGGCGAAGCCCGGATAGATCTCGGTCGTGACGTTGACGGCCTTCAGCCGCTGCGTCGGGTCGCGACGCACGATCAGGCCGTCCTGCGTCGGTTCGATCTCGACGCCCGCCTCGACCATCTTGTCGGTCAGGGCGATGATCAGGTCGGCGCGGCCCTTGGTCAGGCGCACCTCGCCCCCCGCCATCGCCGCAGCAAGCGCATAGGAGCCCATCTCGATTCGATCGGGAATCACCGACCAGGTCGCGCCCGACAGGGACGAGACGCCGGTGATCGTCAGCACGTCCGTATCCAGGCCCTCGATCTTGGCGCCCATGGCGATCAGGCAGCGGGCCAAGTCGCCGATTTCCGGCTCGCGCGCCGCACGCTTCAGCACCGTCGTCCCATCCGCCAGCACGGCGGCCAGCAGGGCGTGCTCGGTCGCGCCGACCGAGACGAAGGGAAACTCGATCTCGGCCCCGCGCAGGCCCTTGGGCGCGGTGGCGCTGACATAGCCCTCTTCCAGCTCGATCGCCGCACCCATGGCCGTCAGCGCCTGAAGGTGCAGATCGACCGGCCGCGCGCCGATGGTGCAGCCGCCCGGCAGGGAGACCTTGGCGTTCCCCGTGCGCGCCAGCAGCGGCCCCAGCACGTTGAACGAGGCCCGCATCTGACGCACCAGGTCATAGGGGGCGAAGGTCGAGGTCAGCTCCGGCGCATGAAACAGGGTCTCCTGCCCGTCCGCCCCGTCGCGCTCGGTCACCTCCACGCCGAACTGGCGCAGCAACTGGCCCAGGAATCGCGTGTCCGCCAGACGCGGCATGTTCGTCAGCAGCAGGGGCTGATCGGTCAGGATCGACGCCGCCATCAGCTTGATCGCCGAGTTCTTGGCCCCGCTGACCGGAATCGAGCCGTTAAGGCGGTTGCCGCCGTGAATGACGATGCTGTCCATGGGTGTCGGGGAAGTCCTGGGAGGCCCGGACCCCTACGGCCCGGCGAACCGGTTATCTAGCAAGCCGAACGGCGCCCGCGAAAGGCCGTAACGTCGCAAGACTGATGACTTTCAGTTGCTTTCGCTCGGCGGCCGCGTCCCGCCCGCGCCCGGCGCCTTTCGGCGGCGCAGATTCGTGCGCAAGGCGGCCGCCAGGCGCGCCGCGCGCTCGGCCTTGGCCAAGGCTGCGGGACTGGCGGAAGGGGGCGAGGCGACGTCAGCGCCCGTCTCGTCTGCGTCTTTGGTCGGCTTATCCATGACGGCAACAGACCGTGTGCAAAGATTTTGATCAAGCGTGCATTTTTGGCTTGGCCCGGCCGAAACCTTTGGCTATACGGCCGCTTCCTCAGTGACCCGCCGCCGTAGCTCAGTGGTAGAGCGCATCCTTGGTAAGGCTGAGGTCGGCAGTTCAATCCTGCCCGGCGGCACCACACTGACCCCTTGGATTTACAAGGGGGTTTCCGAGAAATCAGAAACTACCCCCTCGCGGGGATACGCTCGATGATTGCGTGATATTTCACGTACCGGCCGCATTAGTTGAAGAGAGCGCACAATTTGTGCCTGTGTCAGCCTCGGCTCATGAGTCAAGTCAAAGCCGATCCTTCTCACCTTACCGTCAGCCTGAACCTCGGTCACAGCTCACACAGGTGGCGGTGCGTATAGCGCCTGCATGGGCGATGGCGAAGATGATTGGAAGTACCAGGATTGCACGCCCTGGCCGATAGAGCTCGGCCGCCACCTCACGGCAAGGACAGCACCATGGTCTGATGGTGCCTTTTAAGGTGCGGGCCAGGAGGCTCAACGAAGAAACGACAAACACGAAACGACCAATGATTCCTTCTGGGTAGGATTGCGTGCAGGCTTTCGCTCCGACACCGAAATTGGGTGTCCGTTAAGAGGACGCTCCCAATGAGGATCCCCTCTGATCAAAGCGATCACACAAAGATCATTGGTATTTTAATGCACAACCTATGATCGTTTCTCTCGCCTTCGGGAGGAAGGCTCATAGGAGGAAACAACCTTGAAGAAACTCGTGCATCTCGCCCTTGCTGCGGCTTTGGTAGCCTCTTCAGCGGTTGGCGCTACAACCCTCATTCCGACCAGCGCGTCAGCCGCAGTAGTCATGGAAGAGCCGTGGGCCATCATCACCTACATTCGCGATGGTCAACCTGTCGGCTACACAGAGGTCTTTTGCAGCAGTCCTGACGTCTCGTGGGGCGACACAACCAACTACGACTATTCAGTTTGGACGACATACTTCATGTGTCCCTAAGCTGATCGCGCCAGAGTAGCTCGCTCAGATGAAAGCCCCTCGGCCTAATAGTCGGGGGGCTTTTGGAATTGAAG
Source organism: Brevundimonas sp. ZS04 (assembly GCF_001956865.1). Classification (NCBI taxonomy): domain Bacteria; kingdom Pseudomonadati; phylum Pseudomonadota; class Alphaproteobacteria; order Caulobacterales; family Caulobacteraceae; genus Brevundimonas; species Brevundimonas sp. ZS04. Next base: position 457 of record NZ_MTHE01000023.1, on the reverse strand, counting down.
CGAAAAGGGCCTATTCATAGCCTCCGTCGAGGCACCGAAGTCGTCCGTCGTGAGAACCCAAATTGCAGAGCGAGAGCGTCAGAGATTCGCGCCTCGACCACACGGACCGAAAGCAGGCCTAAGTGCAGGCAATGCGGCAGGCCCGTTCGCCTAACCGACATCGCCACTCCACCACCAGCCTCAGGACAAAGAGACAGTCTTCATAGACGTCTCAGAATCAGCCAGCCGTTCGGCTGATACCCGCGTCCCCTTCCCGATCAGCAGGCGTCCGCCCATGAAGTCGGCCGGGGCGTTGACCGCCTCCACCGCCACGATCCTGTCGCCGCTCAAATGGAAAACCGAGAAAGCGCCGCCGGCTAGGTCGCCGCGCACCAACTGCCGGTCGGCGTCGAAGGGCACGCCCGCGATCTGCAGCTTGACGTCATACTGGTCGGACCAGAACCACGGCACTTCCGGC
>NZ_MTHE01000022.1:0-25751 GCF_001956865.1 Brevundimonas sp. ZS04 | reverse complement strand
GGATCAGCACGTCGTAGGTCTCGACCGTTCCGTCGGCGAAGGTCACGGTCCTGGCGGCCGCGTCGATGGCGCTCGCCGTGACGCCGGTGCGCAGCGCGATATTCTGCTCGGCGTAGAAGCTCTCGGGACGCAGCAGCAGGTCTTCTAGGCCCGCCTCGCCTTTCAGCCAGGCTTTCGACAGGGGCGGCCGCTGATAGGGCGGCGCGCTCTCCTGCCCCGCCAGGACGATCTCGCCCTCATGCCCATACTGCCTCAGCAGCGCCGCCGCCGAGCCCCCCGCGTGTCCCGCGCCGATGATTACAACCTTGGGCGGCAAAGCTGGGCCATCAGCCGACATAACTTTTTCCTTCATACTCAATCTGTTTGCAGCGGCGGTTACGCCCCCGTGGGAGCGGTCGGGTCCGGCTCGGAGGGCGCAAAACGCGCGCCCAGGTCATAGGCCTCGCCGGGGAAGGTCAGCCGCACGAAGGTGATGCCCTCGGCCCGCCGCCAGGTTCGGCGCTCCAACGACAGACAGGCCGCCGACGGCTCGACGCCCAGCGTCAAGGCGGTCGCCCGCGATACGTTCACGGCGCTGATCTTGTGTTCGGCCTCGGTCCAGGGAACCCGCTCAAGCAGCCAGGTGCCGGGGGGAATTTCGTCGAACGCCGCATCCCTGGCCTGGGGAACCGAGGTGAGGCAGATCACCCGCTCCTCCAGGGCGAACGCGCGGCCGCTGCCCTTGTGCAGGCAGCGCAGCTCGATCACCTCGCCGGACGCGGTCAGACCCAGTTCGCTGGCGTCGCGCCGATGGGCGGCGCGGACCTTTCGTAGCAGGAGCTCATAGTCATAGGGCTCGCCGCGCTTCTGGATCTCCGCCTGGATGTCGGGAATGTCCAGCAGCACCGAATGGATTCGCGGCCGCGCCACGAAGGAGCCGAACCGCTTGCGCCGGACGATCATGCCCCGCTCGGCCAGGGGCGCCAGGGCCTTGCTGACCGTCATGCGCGAACAGTCGTAGTCAGCCATCAGCTCATGCTCGAAGGGAATGCGGAAGCCCGGCGGCCACTCGCCCGACAGGATGCGCTCGGCGATGTCGGACCGGATGCGCCGGTGAAGCGGACTGTCCATGCGCCCCTCCCAAGGTCATGGCGGCCTTCTTCAGGCTCTGAATCATGAAGAAGCCGGGACGCCGTCATGGGCGCCCCGGCCTTTGGTCGTCAGCGGCGACGCCGTTCCTGCAACCATTCGACGCCGTCATGCAGATAGGCGAAGTCCTGCCTGCGGAAGGCCTGGAACAGCATGATGAAACCGCTCAGCGCCAGCCACAGGCAGCCGGTGGCGATGATGATGATGAGCGGGTGGTTGAAGCTCTGACGGTCCGTGTAGTCCATGATGTGGATCATCCAGAACACGTCCCACAGCCGCCAGGTGTTGGTCTTGGCTCCCGCCAGCTCGCCCGTGACGGCGTTCAGGATGAAGGTCGAACGCTCCTTGTCGGCGAACTCGACCCGCCAGGCCGGCAGGGCGAAATCGCGGGTCTCCAGCGTCGGCTTCTCGACGCGCGTCACCGAGGTGATCGCCGCCGAACCGTTGAAGGCCGCCGTCGCAAGGGCCTTGGCCCGCTCGGCGTCGATGACCACAGGCGCGGCGCTGAGCGGATCGACCAGCTTGATCCCCTCGGCGGTCGTCGCGGCGAAGACCCACTGGTCCTGCAGCGGCCGCAGTTCGATCTGCGACACGGGCGCGCCGATCGCCTGGGACACCTGGGCCAGAGACAGCACCTGGGTCGGCGCAGGGCTAGGCTTGACCTCGGCCAGGACGTGACCGCCCGTGACCTTGTGATGGTCGATCATAGCCATGACGGCGCCGCTGATCGCCCACAGCAGGAGCTGAATGCCCAGAACCAGGCCGAACCACTTATGAAGTCTGCGAAGTAGAAACATGGGCGGTCCTCACGCAGCGGCTTTTTTGCGCACGCGGCGCTTGCGGCGGAAACTGAAGATCAGGAGCCAGGCGCCCGACAGGGACGTCGCCACCATCATCCAGGTCGCGACCTTGAGCAGGGCGTTGTTCATGTTGTCGCGGGTCTCGTAGTCCATGATGTGGAGCATCCAGAAGAAGTCGAAGCCTCTCCACAGGTCATGGCGCCGGGACAGCAGTTCGCCGGTATGCGGCGAAAGGTAGAGGGTCGGCTTCCACATGCCCTCGAACTCGACGCGCCAGATCGGCGCGGCGCGGCCGCGGATCTCGCCGGGGATCTCGGTCAGAAGCTCAGCCTTCACGACCCCGCCCTCGGGGGCGTAGATCCGCTCGGCGCGCCGGCGAGCGCCGGCCTCGTCGATCAGGGGCAGCTTCTGGCCCGAGCGGGCGTCGTACAGCGCCTGCCCGCTCGCATCCGTCAGGATGTAGAGCGGCTGATCCAGTTGCTGCACCAGACGCAGACTGCTGGTCCGGTCGGCGCCCTTCAGGATGGCCGACGGCTCCACCAGACCGTCCGTCGCGATCGGCTTGGCGTCCGGCGTCCGTATCAGGTGGTCGCCATGGATGATGTCGATATGGATGGCGGTCATGTAGAGACCGCTCACGATCCAGAACAGGGCCTGGACGCCCATGATGAGCGAAAACCACTTGTGGGTTCTACGCGCCAATAGAGGCCAGCGTATCATTTTATACTCACGGCTTGTGAGAGAAGGCTGCGTCAGGCGGCGTTCCAGAACACGCGCCTGACGCACCTCACATCGGTTTTAGTTGAACTGATACGTCAGGCGGACATATCCGCGACGGCCCAGCAGATCGTAGGTCATCGTGTCGGTGTTGCCGTCGGTCCAGCTCTGGATGAACGGGGCCTTCTTGTCGAACAGGTTGTCGATGCCGAAGGCCACGTCGACGTTGTCGTTCACCCGGTAAGAGAACTGGGCGTTGTGGTAGAAGACAGCGTCCGTCTGATAGCCGATATCGCCCGGCGCGGCGTTGAAGTCCGTCGCCTCGCCGATCATCTGGATCGAATAGGTTCCAGCCCAGCGCTCATCCATGACCGTCAGGCTGGCGTTCGAGCGCCAGTGCGGATAGCCGCCGTTGCCGCCGCCGATGTGACCGTCGAAGATGATCGGATCGCCGCCTTCGAAGGGCGTGATGACGTATTCGTCCAGATAGGTGGTGTTCCAGTCCAGGCTGGCGCGACGCTGGCCGATGTCGAAGGCGTAGCGCACGCCGATGTCCACGCCCTTCATCGTCTCCAGACCCGTGTTGGAGGGCTGGGCCGACAGATAGTTCACCTCACCCGTCAACGGATTGCGGGTGAAGCTGTCCGGCTTGCAGAACGGGTGGTCCATGTTCGGCGTCGCATAGCAGATCGCCAGCTTGGTCGAACCGGGGATGGAGCGGATGGCGTCCTCGACCTTGATGTCGAAATAGTCCGCCGTCAGCGTCAGGCCGCTGATCTGCGTCGGCTGCCACACCAGGCCCAACGTCAGGGTCTCGGTGCTTTCCGGCTTCAGATTTTCATTGCCGCCGACCGTGGTCAGGATGGTGGTGCCCATCTGCACATAGCCCGCCGGCACGCCCGAAGCGGCGCAGTTGGCGATCAGGACGGCGTCGCCGCTGGCGTTGTAGCGGCTGCACGGATCGGTCGTGGTCAGGTTGCCCTCGGCCACGCCGCCGAACAGTTCCGGCACGCTGGGGATGCGGAAGCCGGTGCCGTACGTGGCGCGCAGACGCAGGCTGTCGACCACCGTCCAGTTCAGGCCCAACTTATAGGTCGTCTCGCCGCCGAACATGTCATAGTCCGAGTAACGGACCGCGCCGTCCAGTTCGAGCCGCTGCACGAATGGCAGATCGCTCAGTAAGGGCGCCGACAGTTCGACATAGGCTTCCTTGGCCTTGGTCTCGCCCGCGATCGGATCCTGCTGGTTGGTGTTGGAGATGCCCAGCACCGTCAGGGCGTCGGGATCGCGCCAGCCCTTCTCTTCGCGATAGACCAGGCCCGCCGCCATCGCCAGGGCGCCGGCCGGCAGCTCCATGACGGTGCCGCTGACGTCGAAGGTGAAGCTCTTCTGCTCATTGCCGCCCGTGTCGCGCGAGTTGAACAGAATGTAGTCGAGCACGTCCTGATTAACGTCGCCCATGCCCAGATAGTCGCCGCACGGCACAGCCGCGCCCGGCGTCGGACTGCACAGCGAGGTGTTCAGCGTATCGCCCAGCCGTTGCAGATTGACGATGTTGGTCATGCCGTCAACGCCGGTGTTGCGGCCCCAGTTGGCGGAAGCCTCCCAGGTCCAGTCGCCGGCGATGTCGCCGCGCGCGCCGCCGACGAAGCGGTAGGTATCCGTTTCCTGGAAGAACTGACGCTGGCCCGGCTCGACCAGAAGACGACGGATCAGCAGCAGATCCTGGCCGGTCGGATTGGTCGGATGATCGGCCGCGATGCGGATGTCGCGCAGGGCGCCCGGAGCCGCCATCTGGTTGCTCTCGCGGTGAGTGAAGAACAGCTCGCCGAACAGGCTGACGCTATCCGTCAACTGATAGTCGGCCAGCACGGCCGTGCTGAAGCGCTCGATCGGCGAAGAAGCGTTCAGATAGCCGTTTGAGTTGTGGTTGTGCTTGGCCGGATCATACGGCTCGTAGAAGTCGCCGTCTCCGCCCGGCGTCTGGTTGAAGTTGATCATCTGCCCGTTCGGCAGGACCGCGCGGCCGCCCGGCGTCGTGGCGCTGGAAAGACAGGTCAGGGCGCCGTTGACTTCGCCCAGGCCGCATGGCGCGCGGCTGGCCAGATTGACCTCTTCGGACTTCTGATAGGTCAAGGCGGCGGTGACGCCGCCCCGATCGTTCTTGATGCCCCACAGGACGTCGAAGGTCACATCCTGACCGTCGCCCTCGTCGGTGACGCCGTACTTGCCCGACACCTTCAGGCCTTCATAGCCGTTGACGGTGATGATGTTCACCACCCCGGCCACGGCGTCCGCGCCATAGATGGCCGAGGCCCCGTCCTTCAGCACGTCCATGCGGGCGATGATCGGGGTGGGGATCATGTTCAGGTCGGGTGCGCTGTTGGCGCCGGTGCCGCCGTTGACCACGCGACGACCGTTGATCAGCGTCAAGGTCCGGTTGATGCCCAGGCCGCGCAGGTTCACCTGCGCCGTGCCGTAGCCGTTGCCCGTCCAGTAGGAGTTCGTCTGATTGCCCGCCGCGCCGGCCGACGCCGGAAGGCGCTGCAGCAGGGTCTCGACGTTGGTGATGCCGGTACGCTCGATATCCTCGCCGGTCACGACCGTGGCGGGGCCGACCCCGCTGATGTCCTGACGTTTGATCCGGCTGCCAGTGACGACGATGTCGTCAACATTGGTCACATCGACTTCCTGAGCCGACGCCGCCTCGCCGTACATAGTCGCGGCGATAGCCGCCCCCGCCAACAAAAGCCTCTTTTTCATCGTCCCCATGCCTTCCCACTTAGGTATTCGCTCAGAACCTTTAGCTCTGACTGGGGCGGAACCTGTGCGGGAGGCGTCTTGAGCGTCAAGTCATGTATATACATATGACAGCTCAAAAATCGGTAATATTTATGCCGCATTAATGCAAAAATGGGGCAAATTTACCCCAAATTTGACCAAGTTAATAACGACACCCCTCCCCGCCTTCGAAAGACGGGCTGGACATGACTATTTTCCGTTGCTTCAAATGATCATGCGATTTAAACATGACCGTAGATTATTTCGTTTTAATACTTGAGAAACGGCAATACGCAGCCGAACGCCCAACCCCTCAAAACAATGTGGGGACAGGCGCCAGATTTTCGGAAACACACAAAAGAACGTCACAAGATCGAATCCTGCGACGGTTCCGCTTCGCCGTTCGGCGCCCATGGGTCACGCCAGGTCGAGCGCCAGGATCATGTCTTCATACTCACGCCCGCCCACGCTGAAGCGCCGCTGGCCGAGCCTGACAAATCCGGCGCGGGCATAGAAGGCCAAGGCCCGCTGGTTCTGAGCATAGACGCCCAGCAGCAATCGCTGCGCGCCCCGACGTCGCGCTTCATCCTGCGCCGTCGCCATCAAGGCGCGGCCCAATCCCCCGCCCTGGAATCGGCTCAGGGCGTAGATCCGCTTCAGCTCCAGATCATCCTCGCGGACCTCGACTTCGGGAAGCTGCGGCTTGTCCAGCAGCGCATAGCCGATGGGTGCGCCATGTTCGACCTGAGCCAGCCACGCCGCCGCACCCGCCTTCAATCGCTCCGTGTAATAGCCAGAGGCATGTGCGACGCCGCAATGCGCGACGATGGCCGCGCCGTCCAGCACCCCTGCGAAGGTCTCAAGAAAGGTGGCCGCCCCGATCAAGGCCAGGGCGTCGGCGTCATCAGCCTGAGCGCTCACAAGCGTCCAGGCCGACGCATTCGACGCTTCACTCAACGCACTCACTCAGAACTCCATTGTTTGTCGCCCGGCAAAGAGCGCCCGTGAGAAGCTCCGTCAGCTGGAGCTTGACGGCAATACGACGAAATCGCGCAGGCCCGCGCCATCGCCTGCGCGACGGTAAACCGAAGATTATTCGGCCTTTGCGCCATTATCCCGACTGGTCAACCCTGACCACGCGCCGCTAGCTTCGTCCCATCAAGTTTTGTTCGAGGGGCTGAGGGGCTTTTCATGAAGCGTATTCTGATGACCACGGCTGCGGCGCTGACCGTGGCCTTTCCGGCGTTTGCACAGACGCCCGCAGCGGGCGCGGCTGATGCGACTCCGAAATGGGACGTGCAGAACCCGATCGGCGCCCAGCGCGACGTCAACATCAACGTCGACGAAGGCACCTGGATGGCGCTGGACGTCAGCCCCGACGGTCGCGAAATCATCTTCGACCTGCTGGGCGACATCTATGTGATGCCGATCAGCGGCGGCGAAGCCCGTCCCATCGCCTCGGGCGTGGCCTGGGACATGCAGCCGCGCTATTCGCCGGACGGCCGCTTCATCGCCTTCACCTCGGACCGCGCGGGCGGCGACAACCTGTGGGTCATGGACCGCGACGGCTCCAACCCGCGCCAGGTGTCCAGCGAGACCTTCCGCCTGCTGAACTCCCCCGCCTGGACGCCGGACAGCCAGTTCATCGTCGGGCGCAAGCACTTCACCTCCTCGCGTTCGCTGGGCGCGGGCGAGATGTGGATGTACCACCGCTCGGGCGGCGGCAGCGGCGTGCAACTGACCGAGCGCCGCACCCAGCAGAAGGACACGGGCGAGCCCGCCTTCTCGCCCGACGGCCGCTACATGTACTTCAGCGACGAATCCACGCCGGGCGGCGTCTTTGAATACTCCAAGGATCCGAACACCCAGCTCTATGTGATCCGCCGCCTGGATCGCGAGACGGGCGAGATCAAGCCCTTCGTCACCGGGCCGGGCGGCTCGGTGCGCCCCACCCCGTCGCCGGACGGCAAGTCGCTCGCCTTCGTGCGCCGTGACCGCTACCAGTCGACGCTCTACGTCATGGACCTGGAGTCAGGGCGTGAGACGCCGATCTATGACGCCCTGGATCGCGACATGCAGGAGACCTGGGCCATCCACGGCGTCTATCCGGGCTTCGCCTGGACGCCGGACAACGGCTCCATCGTCATCTGGGCGGGCGGCAAGATCCGCCGCATCGACGTGACCTCCAAGGCCGTCAGCGAAGTGCCCTTCCGCGTCACCGACACCCGCCGGGTGCAGGAGACGGCCCGATTCCCCGTCGACGTGGCCCCCGCCCAGTTCGACGTGAAGATGATCCGCTGGGCCCAGACCTCGCCGGACGGCTCCAAGGTGGTGTTCGAGGCCCTGGGCAATCTGTGGGTCCGCGACCTGCGCAACGGCGTGGCCGGAACGCCGCGTCGCCTGACGCGCCAGAGCGACCATTTCGAGCTCTATCCGTCCTGGTCGCGTGACGGCCGCTCCATCGTTTACACGACCTGGAACGACGAGAACCTGGGCTCCATCCGCGTGGTTCCGGTCGCGGGCGGCGAAGGCCGCACCATCACGACCAACCCCGGCCACTATCTGGAGCCGCGCTTCTCGCCGGACGGCCAGACGGTCGTCTATCGCACCTCCAGCGACGGCTATCTGCGCTCGGCCATGTGGAGCCGCGAGCCGGGCGTCTACCGCGTCTCCGTACGCGGCGGCGAGCCGGTCAAGGTCACTGATTCCGGCTCCAACCCGCAGTTCGGCGCCCGTAACGACCGCATCTTCCTGGCCGATCGCGACGGCGACAAGCGCGTCCTGAAGTCCGTCAACCTGTCGGGCGAAGACGAACGCACCCACCTGAGCAGCGACTGGGCGGCCGAGTTCTCGATCTCGCCGGACGAGCGGTGGATCGCCTGGACCGAACGCTTCAACGCCTATGTCGCCCCCTTCGTCCCGACGGGCCGCCCGATCACGGTCGGCGCCGACGCCAAGGCCCTGCCGCAGACGCGCGTCACCCGCGACGCCGGCGAATGGCTGCACTGGTCCGGCGATTCCAGCCGCCTGCAGTGGTCGATGGGGCCGGAGCTGTTCTCGCGTCCGCTGAGCGAAAGCTTCGCCTTCATGGACGGCGCGCCGGCTGACCTGCCCAAGCCCGCCGAACACGGGATCAAGATCGGCTTCAGCGCCGACTACGCCCGCCCCAGCGGCGTCACCGTCCTGACCGGCGCCCGCCTGATCACCATGAAGGGCGAAGAGGTGATCGAGGACGGCGTCATCGTCGTCAACGGCAACCGCATCGAGGCCATCGGCCCGCGCGGCTCGGTCACGGTTCCGGCCGGCGCCCGCGTCATGGACATGGCCGGCAAGACCATCATCCCCGGCCTGATCGACGCCCACTGGCACGGCAGCATGGGTTCCGACGAGATCATACCGCAGCAGAGCTGGGTGAACTACGCCGCCCTGGCCTTCGGCGTGACGACGCTGCACGACCCGTCGAACGACAACAGCGAGATCTTCGCCCACAGCGAACTGGCCAAGGCCGGGCGCGTGGTGGCGCCGCGGATCTTCTCGACCGGCACCATTCTGTATGGCGCGGCTACGCCGACGACGGCCGTGGTCAACAATCTGGACGACGCGCGCTCGCACCTGCGCCGGATGCAGGCCATCGGGGCCTGGAGCGTCAAGAGCTACAACCAGCCCCGCCGCGACCAGCGCCAGCAGATCATGCAGGCCGCCCGCGAACTGGGCATGATGGTCGTGCCGGAAGGCGGCTCGCTGTATCACGCCAACATGAGCATGCTGGTCGACGGCCACACCACCATCGAGCACTCGGTGCCGGTGGAGCGGATGTACGACGACGCGGTGCAGCTATGGTCGCAGACGGGGACGGCCTACACCCCGACCCTGGTCGTCGGCTTCGGCGGCGCCTGGGGCGAGAACCACTGGTACGAGACGACGGACGTCTGGAAGGATCCGATCCTGACCCAGTACGTGCCCCGCCGCATCCTGGACGCGCGTTCGCGTCGTCCGGTGAAGACCCCGCCGGAAGAGCTGAACCACATCTCCATCGCCCGTGAGTCCAAGCGGCTGATGGATCAGGGCGTCTCGGTCCAGATCGGCGCCCACGGCCAACGCGAAGGCCTCGGCGCCCACTGGGAGCTGTGGATGTTCGAACAGGGCGGCATGAGCGCCCACGAATCCCTGCGCGTCGGCACCATCAACGGCGCCCGCGCCCTCGGCATGGACAAGGACATCGGCTCGCTGGAAGTCGGCAAGCTGGCCGACCTAGTCGTGTTGAACGCCAATCCGCTCGAGAACCTGCGGGACTCGACCAAGATCGGCTACACCATGATCAACGGCCGCCTGTTCGATAACCACATGAACGAGGTCGGCGGCGCTGAGCGCAAGCCGTTCTGGTTCGAGAGCGAAGACGGCCAAGCCTGGAGCGCCGACGGCACCGCCTCGGCCGCCGACAGCCACGGCCACACCCACGACTGATCCCGCCGCCAGGCAGGAACGCGAAAGGGCCCGGCATCCGCCGGGCCCTTTTTCGTGGTGACTCTATTGGCCCTAAGCGTTGGTCGTCGCCCTTCATTCCCGCTCAGCCCGGCGGACGCCGGGATGAGCGGAGGCCGGCAGTATGAAAGCCCAAGGGTGACGAAAGATAAAAATCTCGCGGCGTGCGCCTTGAAGCGCGAACGGGGCGAGGAGGTTACTCCCCCAGCCCTCGCACAGAGGCTTCCAGCAAGGCGTTGCGCCGCGCCGCACGGCCCTTCAACCAGCGCATGGCCAGCACCAGCGCCAGCACCACTGCGCCGAAGGCCAGCAGCCACAAGGTCGGATTGTGCGCCTCGCTCATCATCTCCAGCTTGGCCAGGCCCTTGGCCGCCAGATAGCCCGGCGCCAGCATGGCCAGCACCCAGACGAAGGCTGAGCTGACATTGGCGAACTGGAAGACGCGCTGACGCATCTGCAGCACCCCGACCATCACCGGCACGAAGGCGCGCAGCGGGCCGAAGAAGCGGCCGATGAAGATGGAGGCCACGCCGTAGCGGCGGCAGTACAGGCGCGTCCAGGCCAGCTTGCGGCGGTGCGGCACCAGCAGATGGTGGCGCAGCACCCGCGTGCCCAGACGGCGCCCGATCCAGTAGGAGATGGCGTCGCCCATGACGGCGCCGATGACGCAGCCGCCGATGACGGTGAAGGGGTCCAGCACGCCCGCGGCCACCAGGCCGCCCGCCGCGACCAGCAACCCCGTCGCCGGCACGAAGGCGCCGATGACGACCAGGGACTCAAAAAAAGTCACCGCGCCAAGGATCACGCCGGCCCACATGGCGTTGCGGGCGATGAAGTCGGCGGCCGAGGTAAGCAAACTGTCCATACTGATCCTTTGCCCGAGGGCATATGGGATCAGCCCATAGAAAGGGAATGCGGCGATGCGACGCCAAAGGGGAAAAAGCGCGCGCCGTGACCCTCAGGCCGCACTTTAACCGCCCAACGCCCTATCGCGTGGCGTCATCCGGCGTTTCGCGGCGCTCATCATCCAGATCGAACGGCCGGATGCGGCTGGAACGCTCGCGCGGGCTGCGTACGCCCCAGGGCCCAGGCACGGCGCCGTAGGCGTCGCGCCAGCCGTAGCCGTCCAGGCCGAAGCGTCCCGCACCAAAACCATAGGGCCCATAGCCATAGCCGTAGGGATAAGCCCAGGGCGCGTTCTTCGTCTGGCTGAAGCTCAGGTTCAGCGTGCCGTTCTCGCCCAGCGGCAGAGAGACCGCCGCGCCGAAATCCTTATAGCCGCCGGTGCCGATCCCGGCGCTGACCTGACCGTGCATCTTGCGCGGCGCGGCCTCTTCCCAGGCGTCAGCCCAGGTCTCGACGGGCGGCGCATCCGCCTTGCGCTCGCCGATCCAGCGGGAAATCTGCTCTTCTGTAGACAGGCCGTGGGGGGCTGCCGTCTGAAGCGTCACGGCGGGCGAGGCGTCGCCGACCGTCGCGGCCAATGCATCGGCGCTCGCCGTCGGCACGGCGCCCGGACCAGCGCGCGGCGCCGTCGACACCACGCCCTCGGGATCGCTGTTCGCCAGCAAGAGGGAGGCGGCCATGAGTTCGATCAGCATACGCATCTACTCCCGTTCACAAGCACCCTAACCCCAAATGCGGCCAAGGTCAGGCCGTCCCGTCGTCGCGCCCTAAAGGATCAGGCAAAGGCTCTCCCTCGGCCACGAAACTGAGCGCGACGGAGTTGATGCAGTAACGCAGGCCCGTCGGCGGCGGGCCGTCGGGGAAGACGTGGCCCTGATGGCTGTCGCAACGGGCGCAGCGCGTCTCGACCCGCACCATGCCGTAGCTGTCGTCGCGCACGGCGCGGACGTGAGCCGGATCGACCGGCTCGTTGAAGCTGGGCCAGCCGGTGCCGCTCTCGAACTTGGTCCCCGAGCGAAACAAGGGCAGGCCGCACTCGCGACAGCAGAAGACCCCTGCCCGCTTTTCGCCCAGCAAGGTTCCGCAGAAGGGCGCCTCGGTGCCATGGGCCAGAAGCACGCGCTTTTCTTCCGGCGACAGGTCGGCCTCCAGCGCCACGCGCTGGCTGTCGGTCGGCGGCGTCAGGTCATAGCCGGAGGCGGAACGCATCGGGGCGGCGGATTCGGTCTGGGTCATGATCTCAAAATAGGAAGGGCCGGACGGTCGTTCCACCATCCGGCCCTCGATAGTCCGTAATGAACGTTTAGATCAGGCGCCGAACAGGCCGTTCACCCAGGTCCGCACGGCGGCTTCGTCGGTCGCGTCGCCGGCATAGGCCAGAGCGCCGGCCGGGGCGTACGGCGCGTTGTTGCCGCGCTGGCGCGTCGTCCAGGCCTTATGACCATAGCTGAGGTCGGCGTAGTTGGACGGCAGACGCAGGGTCGTCGGCTCGATGAAGATGGTGTCCTCGGCCGTGGTCGAGCCGGCGATGCGCACATTCGGCAGGCGGCTCAGCAGGTCCAGCGTGTCCAGGCAGCCGCCCGAGCAGCCGGCGTCGACCAGCACGATCACCTGGCCCTGCACCGGGTTGGCGGCGCCGGTGTCCGGCGTCGCCGGACGGCCCGGCATGACGAAGGTCGGCTGACCGGCGGCGATGGCGCTGTCGAAGGCGGCGACGATGGCTTGGGTCTGCTCGATCACTGCGCCCGATTCCTGAACGAAGCGCGGGTCCGACACCATGCGGTTCAGGGTGTCGGCGAACCACTGACGGTTGGCGGCGGTGGCGCGGTAGGTGATCTGACCGGCTTCCGGCTGGCGGCTGACGGTGAACTCCGGCGACCAGATTCGGTTGGCCAGACCATAGCCGCGCGAGGTGGCGTTCACCGACGCCCCGTTGGCGCCGCGCAGGTCGAGCACAAAGCCCTGCGGTCCGCGGATGGCGGCGGACTGCGCCTCGATCTGGGCGAAGAAGGCGTCCCAGGCGGCGTCATCGGCCAGGGAGTGGACGTTGATCCACGGGCGGCCGTTCACCGTCTCAACCGACAGAGGCGCGCCCGACGGGACATAGACCGAAGCGCGATAGGCCGCTTCCAGGTTCTGGGCCGTGGCCGGTTGCGGCGACAGGGTGAAGTCGCGGGTGCGGCGGCCGACCTGGAACTCGCAGGTTCCGGGCACGCCCGTCGTCATCGGGTTGTTGCGGTTCCACAGCAGATAGGGCGCGCTGCGGACGCGGCCGGCCTCGGTCGTCAGGTCGCCCTCGAACTGGTCCAGCTTGGCCTTGGCCAGGTCTTCGATCGGCTCGGCGTTGCAGCTCTTGAGCACGGCGCCCAGCGGCGGCGCGCCGCGCACGCCCGGCTGAACATAGGAGACGACGTACTGACCGTTGCGCCAGGCCGTGGCCACGCCCGGCCAGCTGGTGGCGAAGAACGGACCCAGGCCCTCATAGGTCGGGCGGGCGGCGATGTTGGAATCGCGGAAACCGTTGGCGTACCAGCGCAGCAGATAGGCGTGGCTGTCGCCGCTGTTGACCTGACCGGCCTTGGCCTGCGCCTGCTGCAGGCCCGCATCCAGCCAGGCGCGGAAGGGGGCGCTGGCGTCGCCCGGCACCACGGCGGCAGGGTGGTTGTCGCGCAGAGCCGCGTGCATGGCCTGAAGGTCTTGCCGCGCCAGATCGCTGAAGTTCTGTGCCGAGGCGGCCGAGGCGGCGAAGCTCAGGGCCAGTACGGCCGCCGAAGCGGAAAGCAGGCGTTGCATAGGGGTTCTCCCAGTCCGTTCAGTATGCGGGTTGGTCGTGTTTTAGACCCATTAACGGCGCCGTCGCCACCCCTGTGACGAAATTGCACCGCTTTGCGGACCGCGGCGTTTACGCGCGCCCGTTTCCCGACTAGGCCGTGGTTTCCGCAGGCGCAAAACGCGCCGAAACGCCGCGTGCCCCAGAATGACCGCCCTGGCTGATCTGTTTTTGAATTCTACGGGGCGCATCGGTCGAATTCGCTTCCTAGCGGGCGCAGCCTGCCTGATCGGCGTCTGGGTCGCCGTGGACATTTTTCTGCGAACGCCCGGCTGGCTTCACGCCCTGGTCGCGGCCGTCCTGCTCTACGGCGGCTTCTGCATCCTGTCCCAACGCCTGCATGACCGGGGGCGCTCAGGTTGGTGGAGCGGGCCGATCCTGCTGGCCTTCGCCCTGGCCTGGCCGCAGCCGCTGACGCTTCTGGGCTGGGTCGCGACGGCCGCTCTCGTCCTGATCGCCTTCGACCTTGCGGTCCTGCCCGGTCAGAAAGCCTTCAACCGCTACGGCGCCGCGCGTCAGAGCGGCGCGACGCCGGGCTGAACCGGCCCGAACACCTGCTGGAAGGACGACTTCAACGCATCGTCCGCCTCATCCATCGTCGCCAGTACGCCCAGATCGACCAGGCTGGTCACGCCGTGTTCGGTGATGCCGCAGGGCACGATACCGCCGAAGTGGTCCAGCTCCGGCTCCACGTTCAGGCTGATGCCGTGGAAGCTGACCCATTTGCGGACCTTGACGCCGATGGCGGCGATCTTGTCTTCACGACTCCAGCCCGCGCCCTTGCGCTCGACCCAAACGCCGACCCGGCCCTCGCGCATTCCCGCCTCGACGCCGAAACGGTCCAGGGCGCCGATGATCCAGTCCTCCAGCCCGTGAACAAAGCCTCGCACGTCCTTGCCGCGCTTATTCAGGTCCAGCATCACATAGGCCACGCGCTGGCCCGGCCCGTGATAGGTGAACTGCCCGCCCCGCCCCGTCCGATGAACCGGAAAACGGTCGGGCGCCAGCAGGTCGTCGTCCTTGGCCGAGACGCCTGCGGTGTAGAGCGGCGGATGCTCCAGCAGCCAGACCAGCTCCTCGGCTTCTCCGGCGGCGATGGCGGCGACGCGCGCCTCCATGGCGGCCTCGGCGGCGGCGTAGTCGATATAGCCCGACGAAAGCGCCCATTCGACAGGACGGCCGTCCTCGCGAAGCAGGCTGCGTTGGGAAGAGTTTAACGGGTCGGCAAGCATGATGCCCTCAATGTGGGGCCGAACGCGGCGGCGCAAGGGCCGCCCGTTGATTTGCGAGTATCGTCTTGAGCCAGATCGAAGCCGTCGATGTCGAGATTTCGGTCGTGCTGGGCCGTTCGGTCCTGCCGATGCAGCAACTGCTGCGCATGGGCCGCGGCGCGGTGATCCCGCTGGACGCCTCGGAAAAGGACGAGGTCTGGATCCTGGCCAACAACCATCCGGTCGCACGCGGCGAGATCGAGATTCGCGACGACCGCATCGCCATCACGGTGACGCGCCCGGCCGATGTCTATGATTTCATGGCCGGGGCCGCCTGAGCCATCCCTCGCCTGTCAGGAGAAGGAATTGCGCCTGTCTCCGCTATTTCCGCAAAACGCTCTTTTCTTTCCGTCGGCTCTCCGCTATTGCCCGCCCTCCGATGCGAGCGGTCGTGGCGGAATTGGTAGACGCGCAGCGTTGAGGTCGCTGTGGGGCAACCCGTGGAAGTTCGAGTCTTCTCGACCGCACCATCTGATCTGACAGGGCGAATCTCGGCTAGATAGGCTGAAATCATCTCAGAGGAGGCAGATACGTGACCCACACGGACCTTGCCCCTCTGCGCCCCGAAGACCCCCATCTCGAAGACGAAGATCACGCCGCCCTCGGTGAAGACTACGCCCTGACGGCGGCCTTCGTCGAAAAGGTCGTGGACGCCGCGGACGACGGCGACGGCATGCGTCTGCGCGGCCTGCTGGAAGACCTGCACCCCGCTGACGTCGCCGACCTGATGGGCTTCCTGACCGCCGAACACCGCTCGGTCGTGGTCCAGTGGCTGCCGCCCGAACTGCTGGCGGAATCCCTGCCCGAGATGGACGACGGCATCCGCGAGAAGGTGCTGGAGCGCGTCCCCTCCGCCACCCTGGCCGAAGCCCTGCAGGAACTGGATTCGGACGACGCCGCCTCGGTCGTCGAGGATCTGGAGGACGATCAGCGCGAGCGCGTGCTGGCCGCCATGCCCGAGGTCGAGCGCGCCGCCATCGAATCCTCGCTGGGCTATGCGGAGGATTCGGCCGGCCGTCTGATGCAGCGCGAGTTCATGGCCGCGCCGCAGTTCTGGAACGTCGGCGACACCATCGACCACGTCCGCGCCCAGGGCGACGACCTGCCCGAGCTGTTCTTCGACATCTATGTGGTCGATCCGATGAATCGGCCGGTCGGCGGCGTCGCCATCAGCCGCATGCTGCGCAGTCCGCGCGCCACACCCCTGATCGAGCTGATGGAGCCGGTCAACGCCATCGAGGTGGACGTCGACCAGGAAGAGGTCGCCTACATCTTCGAGAAATATCACCTGATCTCGGCCCCCGTGGTCGATACGGGCGGGCGGCTGGTCGGCCAGCTGACCGTCGATGACGTGGTCAACATCATTCAGGAAGAGAACCGCGAGGACATCCTGCGCCTGGCCGGCGTCGCCGACGAGGACCGCTCGTCCAGCGTGTTCGAGATCGTGCGCGGCCGCGTGCCCTGGCTGGGCATCAACCTGTTCACCGCCATGCTGGGCGCCAGCGTCATCGCCCTGTTCGAAGGCACCATCCAGCAGATCGTGGCCCTGGCCGTGCTGATGCCCATCGTCTCGGCCATCGGCGGCAATGCAGGGACGCAGGCGCTGACCGTCACCGTGCGCGCCCTGGCGACGCGCGAGCTGAACGCCTCCAACGCCCTCAGAACCTTCTGGCGCGAGATGGCCGTCGGCCTGGCCAACGGCTTCGTCCTGGCGCCGCTGATCGGTCTGGCGGCGGGATTCTGGTTCCAGGACTGGCGCATCGGCGCCGTGATCGGCGCGGCCATGATCCTGAACCTGCTGGTCGCGGCCAGCGTCGGCGTGCTGACCCCGCTGACCCTGTCGAAGCTGAAGTTCGACCCGGCCGTGTCCTCGGCCGTGTTCGTGACGGCGACGACCGACTTCTTCGGCTTCCTGATCTTCCTCGGCCTGGCGACCATCGTCCTGCTGTAAATCTGACCTGAAACGGCCCCGCCCGTTTCGGAACGAGGCTTGCTCCGCCCCGGCCAGGGCGAGAACGCTCGTTTCGAATTGGGTCAATCCGTGTCCGCAGCCGCGCCGCAACGCCGCAAGGTCTCTCGAGAAGGCCTTCTGCTGATCAAGAGCTTCGAGGGCTTCCGCCCGCGCACCGTGCTGCGCCGCGACGGGACGCCCGTCATCGGCTACGGCCACGCCCGCTCGGCCCGCCCCGGCGCCGTGATCAGTGAGGCCGAGGCCGAACTGCTGCTGCAATACGACCTGATGCCGATCGTCGCCCTGCTGAACGAGCGCGTGCGTCTGCCGCTGAACCAGCACCAGTTCGACGCCCTGGCCAGCTTCATCTTCTCCATCGGCCTGGAGAGGTTTCAGGGATCGGACGTCCAGGCCAAGCTGGATGCGAATGCGCCGTCCGAAGCCGCCGTCGCCCTGTCCGCCTGGCCCGAGCGCGCCTCGCCGCCGGTCGACGCCCTGTACCGCCGCCGCTCGGCCGAGCGCGCCCTGTTCGACACGGCCCCCGACCAGCCCGCGCCTCTGGACGCCCTGCTGACCGCCCCGGTGCGCGGCCCCGGTTCTGCAGAGCCGCCCGCTGACGCCGCCCCGCCCACCGCCCCCGTCCTGCGTCACGAAGCGCGCGCCGCCGCGCCCGACGCGGCCCTGGGCGACAAGGGCGCCGTCCTGTTTATCGGCGGCGTCGGAGCCCTAGCCTTCATGGCGGGAATCGCCGCCTTCCAGCGCGCCTGGCGCGCGCCGACGGCCAGCGACGCGACCGTGCTGATTGGCGCCGGCCTGGCCATCGCGGGTCTCGTCTTCATCGGCATGGCGGCCTGGAGCGCCCTGCGCGCCAAGGCTCCGGCGACGGACGTCGCGAAGCAGAAACAGTCGCGCTAACAGCAGTCTTTGCGAAGCTCGCGCACGATGCTACGCCTTGCGGCATGAGCATTCCCTTCGCGCCCCAATCCATGGAATTCGGCCTCGGCGAGACCGCTGACGCCATCCGCGACACCACCGCCCGCTGGGCCGCCGAACGGCTGGCCCCCCGCGCCGCCGAAATCGACGAAAAGAACGAATTCGCCCGCGACCTGTGGCCCGAGATGGGCGAGCTGGGCCTGCACGGCATCACCGTCGAGGAAGAGTTCGGCGGCCTCGGCCTCGGCTACCTCGAACACGTGGTGGCGATGGAGGAAGTCTCCCGCGCCTCGGCCTCGATCGGCCTGAGCTACGGCGCCCACTCCAATCTGTGCGTCAACCAGATCCGCCGCTGGGGCACGCCCGAGCAGAAGGCGAAGTATCTGCCCAAGCTGATCTCGGGCGAGCACGTCGGCTCGCTGGCCATGTCCGAGGCCGGCTCGGGCTCCGACGTCATGTCCATGCGCACCCGCGCCGAGAAGAAGGGCGACCGCTACGTCCTGAACGGCACCAAGTTCTGGATCACCAACGCCCCGCACGCGGAGACTCTGGTCGTCTACGCCCGCACCGACGAAGGCAACGGCGGCGTCACCGCCTTCCTGATCGAGAAGGGCATGAAGGGCTTTTCGGTCTCCAAGAAGCTGGACAAGATGGGCATGCGCGGTTCGGACACGGCCGAGCTGGTGTTCGAGGATTGCGAAGTCCCCGAAGAGAACATCATGGGCGGCGAAGGGCGCGGCGCCGCCGTGCTGATGAGCGGCCTGGACTATGAGCGCGCCGTCCTGTCGGCCGGTCCGCTGGGCATCATGCAGGCGGCTCTGGACGTGGTCCTGCCTTACGTCCGCGACCGCAAGCAGTTCGGAAAGGCCATCGGCTCCTTCCAGCTGATGCAGGGCAAGGTGGCCGACATGTACGTCGCCCTGAACAGCGCCCGCGCCTATGTCTATTCGGTCGCCCGCGCCTGCGATCAGGGCCTGACCACCCGCTACGACGCGGCCGGCGCCATCCTGCTGGCCTCGGAAAACGCGGTGAAGGTCACGCTGGAGGCCGTCCAGGCCCTGGGCGGCGCCGGCTACACCAAGGAATGGCCGGTCGAGCGCCTGGTCCGCGACGCCAAGCTCTACGACATCGGCGCCGGCACCAACGAAATCCGCCGCTTCCTGATCGGCCGCGAGCTTCTGGGAAGCTGATGTGATCGGGCGGGGGGCTTTGCTCGGCGCTCTGGGCGCGCTTTTCTCCTCAACTGTCTGGGCTCAGGCCCCCTCGCCTATTCTCGATCAGGACGCCTTGGTGGCGCAGGCCGAACGCGTCGAACGTCACGCAGACGCACTCAGCCGCCTGTGGCCCGGATACTGGCCCAAGGGCCAGCCCTTCATCCTCTATGCGCCCGATATCGGCGCCGTCTTCGGCGGCGCCCGCCTGCCCGACACGCCCCGCTTCAGACCCGGCCGATTGGAAGGCGCCGAGTTTCATTTCGTCCTGGACTATCCTTCCGGCGTTCCGGACACGGTGCTGTTGCGACCCGACGGCGCCGACGACGACCTGTCGACCCTCTTCCACGAACAATTCCACGACTTCCAGAACACAGCCTTCCGCTGGATGTCAGGCGATGGGCATCAGGAATTCGTCGATCTGAACGCAATACCCGACCTGACCGGTTTCATCGCCGCGCTGGATCTGGAACGCCTGGTTCTGCGAGCCGCCCTCCTAGAGCCTGACGCACCCGCTCGGAAGCATCTGGCGCAGACCTATCTGGCGCTTAGGACAGCGCGCAGCGCCGATCTGCCCGCCGAAGTTCTGGCGGTGCAGCAGCAAAGAGAATGGTCAGAAGGCACGGCCGAGTTCATCGGTCTGCAGGCCGCCCATCTGATCGCCGACCGCCCCGATGCGACCCTGCCATCCGCCATCGCCAGAGCGCTCACAACGCCCAGCCAGAACGACATGAGTCTGGTTTCCGAGTTGCTACGCTGGCGCGCCTATCCGGTCGGCGCCGCCCTGACCTGGCTTTTGGCGGACATGGGCGCGGACCAGTGGCGAGCCCAGGTCTGTCAGGGCGTCCCGCTGGATGTCCTTTTGCGCCAGACGATCGGCGAAGGTTCCGTCGAGGACGCCGCAGCCGCCGCCGCGCGTTTCGACCTTCCTGCCCTCACGGCCCAGGCGGCCGAAAGACTTGCCCAGGCGCCCGAAGGCGTCACAACCCGCGAAGCCTTCCTGGATCAGGCCCCGCATTGGCTGGTTCTGGAGCTGACCGCGCCCGTTGAGCGCGGCAAGGAAATCCAGCTGTCCTTCTCGGCAGCGAAGATGTCTCCGCTGGCCGACGGAGCCATCGCCCTGCCTCACGGCATGGTGGTTATGGAGGCTCCGGGGTTCGCGCTGAAGAGCGAACGCAATCCGGCCCTGATCGATGTTCCTGTCGGCGTGGTCACGGGCGGCGTGATCGCCCATGCCGTCACCCTGCCTCTAGCCGCCGCCGACCTTCATGAGTTGCGCGCCGGCGAGCCTTTTCTGCTCGAGAAAGAAGGCCTGTCGCTGCGAATCGCCGCGCCCTACGAAATCCACCAACAGGCTGGCCGAACCCGGATCAGTTTCGCCCTGCCCCAGGAACCCTAGGACGGACAGACAGTTGCTCCTTCTCGAAAGGAGATCGTCATGCCCGCCAAATCCGCCGCCCAGCAGAAAGCCGCCGGCGCCGCCCTGTCGGCCAAGCGCGGCGAGACGCCCAAGTCCGAACTGAAGGGCGCGTCGAAATCCATGTTGGAATCGATGAGCGAGAAACAGCTGGAAGAGCTCGCCCACACCAGGCGCAAGGACAAACCCGAGCACGTCTCCAAAGATTAGCTGTCCATTTCGCCGCAACCCCCACGGCAGGGATGGCGCCAAGCCTGGCGGGCCCCTATCGTCACGGACGACCCTGCCTTGAGTCTCCCATTGATGACGCTCGTTCCCGCGCCGCCGCCCGATGAGGGGCGGACCTTCTCCGACGTGCTGGAGCGCCTGGGCCAGGCCCAGGGCGAGAAGCTGTCTCTTCGCGAAATGGTCGAGGCGTTCGGCGAGCGCGGCTTCGGCGCCGTGATCCTCATGCTGGCCCTAATGGCGCTGTTTCCGTGGCCGCCGGGCGGCAAGGCGGTCTTTTCCGTGCCGATCATCCTGATCGCCGCCGAACTGGCGCTGCAGCGGGACAGGGTCTGGCTGCCGCGCTGGTTGCTGAATCTGTCTGTGAGCCGCGCTTCCTATCGGACGGCCGCCGAGAAGATTCTTCCGCGGCTTCAACGCGTCGAGCGACTTACCCGTCCTCGCTGGCCCGCGCTGACGGGCGAGGCGGCCGATGTGGTCATCGGCCTGATCTGCATTCTGCTGGCGCTCATGATGGCCCTGCCGGTGCCGTTCGGAGACGCCCTGCCCGGCCTGACCTTGGCCCTGTTCGGCTTGGGGATCATCCAGCGCGACGGCGCCTTCATCCTGGCCGGCTTTTTCGGCACGGGCGTGTGCGGGATCTATCTGGCCCTGGTGTGGACGACGGTGGTCGCCGTCGTCGCCGGCATCGCCGAATGGGCGACCAACCTCTTCTAGGTTCAGCCCGCGTCAGTCTGACCGCTGAGGCCCTGCATGATCATGCGGTTGATGTCGATCAGGGTCGAGAAGTCGTCCTCGCCGCGCATGACCTCGGAGGTGTTGCGGTTGACGAACAGGCTCAGGGAAATGAACTGCGCCCGCATCGCCTGCGGCATGGCGTTGGCCGGATCCGAGCAGGCGGTCGCCAGCGTCGACCACAGGCGGCGGTTCCAGTCCAGAGCGTCCATCCGCCCGGCGACGTCCGACTTGTCCAGGGTCGCGGCGTGCATCAATGCGCGCGTCACCTGGCCGAACAGTCGGTATTCCATTTCACGCGGCGATTCAGCCCGCGTCGCCGCCGTCTTGTACGCCTGAAGCGACATTGCCGAGCCTTTGGTCTTCGTAATCGACGATTTTGCGAGCGCCCATCAGGGCCTTGTAATACTGGCGCGCCAGCACGTGCTTGGAGCAGGCGACGCATTCCGTCAGGACGTCCGGATTGCGGACCGCCCCCATGAATTCCGTCAGGCGCAGAGCGAATTCATCATAGAATTTCGGCGCCTCCGCCTCATCCAGATACATCATCATGACGGGGAAATAGATACGGCGCGCGGGCGTGGTCACGTCCTCGGGCTGCATGATGTCCTTTTCGCGCAGGACGCTGGCCTTGTTCTGCAGGACCAGCACGCCGCGACGGTCGCCGTTCTGCACGACGGCCCCGTTCAGCACGAATTTCTCGCCGGGTTTCAGCGACAGTTTCAGAGGCAAGGGAAGGTCTCCGTGGCGCCGCCCTCACCGTGACGGCCGGCCGCTGAAGAACTGTAAAGCGACGTGGTTAACCATCCCTTCACTTCGATCGCTTCCCAGCGTCACGATCGCGCAGACGGGAACGTCCCGCCGAGCCGAGCCGTTGACCTTTCGCAAGGGAGACGACGATGGCAGAACCCGAATTCGAGACCGACGGCCAGGATCAGGCCGAAGTCTATGACGAGACCCATCTGGACGATGAAGGCGACGGCGATCTGTCGTTCGACGAGGCCGATGACGTGCTTGACGTCACCCAGATGGACGGGGACGCCGACGCCGAACCCTTCGACGAGGACGACACCGATCTGGACGCCGACCTAGCCCTGGACGGGATAGAGGCCGAGGCCGACGCTCTGCTGGGCGTCAACGGCGTGCGGTTGAGCGATGCGGACAGCGACGGCGTCACGGCATCGGGCGCGAACGAGATCGAACTCGTCTACGCCGGCTTGATGCGCAACCAGCGCGGCGCCCAGGCCAGCGCCGCCCATTGGGAAGCCAAGCGTCTGTCCGACGACGATCTAGAAGACCTGGGCTACGGCCCTGAGCAATGAGGGATTCAATGACCGAACACCATCCGACCAAGGCCCAGGAAGACGCCGACCCGAACACCCCCCCGGCCAAGCGCGCGCCTCACGAACACGGCAAGCCCGACCAGTTGAAGGACAAGGAAAAGGAAGCCGAGAACCGCCAGGAAGCCCTGATCGACGAAGGCGTCGAGGAGACCTTTCCCGCCAGCGACCCGGTATCGGCCAAGCGCATCACCTGACGCCTGCCGCCTGTTCACGCGCATCTCTTTAAGCTACCTGCTCCATTCCCCCGGAATGGAGCAGGTTTCGCATGAGCCGGTTCGAAGGCACGTCCAACTATATCGCCACCGACGACCTGAAGGTCGCCGTCAACGCCGCCGTGGCGCTGGAGCGCCCGCTGCTGATCAAGGGCGAGCCGGGCACCGGCAAGACGGTTCTGGCCTATGAACTGGCGCGGGCGCTGAATGCGCCGCTGATCACATGGCACGTCAAATCGACGACCAAGGCGCACAACGGCCTGTATGAATACGACGCCGTATCGCGTCTTCGCGACAGCCAGCTGGGCGACGAACGCGTCCACGACGTCCGCAACTACCTGAAGAAGGGCAAGCTGTGGGAGGCCTTCACGGCCCCGGTCCGCCCCGTCCTGCTGATCGACGAGATCGACAAGGCCGATATCGAGTTCCCCAACGATCTGTTGCAGGAACTCGACCGCATGGAATTCTACGTCCAGGAAACGGACGAGACGATCCGCGCCGAGGTCCGCCCGGTCGTCGTCATCACCTCGAACAATGAGAAAGAACTGCCGGACGCCTTCCTGCGCCGCTGCTTCTTCCACTACATCCGCTTCCCCGACGCCGAGACGATGCAGGACATCGTCGAGGTCCACTTCCCCGGCATCAAGCCGCGTCTGGTGTCGGAAGCGCTGAAGACCTTCTATGAAATCCGCGACACGCCGGGGCTGAAGAAGAAGCCTTCGACCTCCGAGCTTCTGGACTGGCTGAAGCTGCTGCTGGTCGACGACGTGGCGCCGGAAACCCTGCGCGAAAAGACGCCGGGCAAGCTGATCCCGCCGCTGCACGGCGCCCTGCTGAAGAACGAACAGGACGTGCATCTGTTCGAACGCTTGGCCTTCATGGCGCGCCGCGACGGCGTCCGTCCCGGCGGTTGAGAGGGACGGCTGATTTTCGCCGCCTTCCCGTCGCCTTTCGATTACCGCGATTTCACTGGTCCTGCGGCGCTGATGGCGCACAATCGGGGCCTGGAGTGGAGCCGACCATGCAACACATCACCTGGCCCGTTATCGCCCTGGCGCTGATGACCGCCGCCTGCGACAACGGCGGCGCGGTGCGCATCACCACCTCCACGACCTCGGATTCCTCGGGCGTGCTGAAGGTGGTCGACGCCCTGCAATGCCCACAGACCCAGGGCGTGCTGACGCGCAAGGGCTCGGCCCGCGCCGACGGCTCCTGCGTCTACAGCGGGCCCCGCGGCTCTGAAGTCATCCTGCAACTGGTCCAGTTGGACGGCCGTTCGGCGCAGAACGCCCTGAAGCCCTTCGAAACCCGCCTGACCGCCGACCTGCCCGAGGCCATGGCCCAGGTCGAAGCCGAGAACGCCCGCGCCGAAGCCGACGCCGCCAAGGCTGAGGCCGACGTGGCCAGGGTCGAGGCGGACGCAGCCCGCGCCGAGGCCGACGCCTCTCGTGCTGCGGCCGAAGCCGCTTCCGGCGACTCCGCCCACGTCAGCGCGCCCGGCGTGCGCGTCGACGCCCAGGGCGACAAGGCCACGGTCCGCCTGCCCGGCATGCGGATCGACGCCGACGGCGACCGCGCCAACATCCGCATCGGCGGCCTGACCATCCGCGCCGACGACAAATCCAGCCGCGTCGACGTCTCGTCCGGCGACGACGCCGTAAAAATCGAGGCGACCGACGGCGCCGCCCGCATTCGCACCAGCGCCGCCGGCGAGTCCGTCCGTTCGACCTTCCTGATGACGGCGGACGAGCCCTCGGCCAGCGGCTGGCGCACCGTCGGCTATGAGGCGCGCGGCCCGGTCGGCGGCCCCATCGTCGTCGCCACCGTGCGCAGCAAGGACCGCGATCCCGACCGCCTGTTCGACGCCGCCAAGGCCCTGGTGACGCTCAACGTCGGCGATTAACCCCCATCTATCGCAACGGCCGCCCTTGATCGCGCGTTCGGTCTGAGTCACCAGCCTGAGCATGCGCAGCATCAAGACCTTGGCCGAAGAAATCGAAGACGCCGGCCCCGCGCCCCGAGTCCGCAAACCCAAGCCGCCTCGCGCCTGGCAACGCATGTTGTCCGGCCGCCGCCTGGACCTACTGGACCCCTCGCCGTTCGACATCGAGATCGAGGACATCGCCCACGGCCTGGCCCGCGTCGCCCGCTGGAACGGTCAGACGATCGGCGAGCACGCCTTCTCGGTCGCCCAGCACTCGCTGGTGGTCGAGGAGATCGCCGCCCACATCCGTCCGGGGCTGGAGCCGAAATGGCGCCTGGCCGCCCTGCTGCACGACGCCTCGGAATACGTCATCGGCGACATGATCTCGCCGTTCAAATCGGCTCTGGGCGCCGGCTACAAGGATTTCGAGGCCCGGCTCGAAGCCGCCATCCACGTCCGGTTCCAGTTGCCGCCCAAGACGCCGCAGACGATCAAGACCCTGATCAAGAAGGCCGACAAGGCCTGCGCCTTCTATGAGGCGACCCAGTTGGCCGGTTTCACCCGCCGCGAGTCGCTGCAGATCTTCGGCGCCCCTCCGCCCGGCTATGATCTGGTGATCGAGCCGCAGCCTGCGGCCATCGCCCAGCAGCGCTATCTGGACCGCTATCGCGTTCTGGCCGAAGCTGTCGGCATCCTGCCCGGCGCCGACGCCTGGCACACCGAGTAGCCGGACACTGCACAGAGCGGCGGACGCAAGGGAGACATATGGCGCAGGCGCGGACGGAGGCTTCATCCTCCCACACCGGCATCAGGATCGGCCTGTCGGCGGTGATCATCGCCCTGCGGGGCCGTGAAGCCGTGGTTCTGACCACCCACGCCCCCGAC
>NZ_MTHE01000021.1:0-26070 GCF_001956865.1 Brevundimonas sp. ZS04 | reverse complement strand
GGGCCATGGCGGGCGGGGCGGTCTCGACCGGCGCCGGCTCCTTCTTCGTCTCGTTCTGGCCGCAGGCGGCCACAGCCAGCAGGGCGGCGGACGATACGGCGAGGGCGGTGATGCGGGTGAATGTCATGAGAGTCCTCCATCGACGCCGGCTTGCAAACGGGGGGAGGCCGCGTCGGGAAGGAATACGGCTGCCCGCGCAAAAGGATGCGTTCGCGATCAATTTTTCGGGCGCGGCGCGTGATGTGCGGCCAAGCTCGGCTCAGCCCAGATAGGGCCCGAGGGCAGTCCAGCGCGACAGCTTCTCGGCGAACGGCCGGGCGTGGGCCGCGCTGGACGACGGCAGGTCAAGGAGGGCGACGCCGGACGCTCCCGCCAGGGCGCGTCGACCCAGCCGCGCCGCCGTCCCGCCGTTGAAGGCCACGGCGCGCAGATCGGGCAGGCGCGCCGTCAGGGCGGTCAGGTCGGCGTTTTCCGGGTTGCGGATGGCGGCGTCCAGGCTGCCCTGTCGCTCGGCCGAGGCGATCACGTCCCACAGCCCGATCCGCGCCGCCCGCAAGCGCTCCAGCCGCGCCTCATAGGGCCGGGCGGCCAGGTCCGGTTGGGCGATCACGGCCCCGATCAGCCGCCAGAAGCCGTTCTGCGGATGGGCGTAATACTGCGCCGCCTTCAGCGAGGCGTCGCCCGGCAGGCTGCCGAGGATCAGGACGCGGCTCCGTTCGTCGACGACGGGGGGGAAGCCTATCCGGCGGGCGGTCGTCAATGGTCGCGCCGGAACCAGCCTACGATGGAGAGCCGCGCGCTCCGCGCATAGGGCGCGATGGGCGCGACGGAATGGAGTTGGGGGACGCGGAACAGCGTCAGGGTGTTCCAGCGCGGGATCAGCCCGCGCGTGATATCGCCGGTCTCGGGGTCATGGAACAGGGTCTGACCGCCCCAGTCGGAGCGCCACCGCGAGGTGAAGCCCAGGGTATAGGCGGCGACCCGCTGGACCTCGCCGCTGGCGCTGTCGTCGTGCAGGCCCAGAAAGTCGTTGGGGCGGTACAGGGTCGCCTGGGAATCCGCCCAGCGGATTGAATCGTCGCCGGTCAGTTGACGCCCAAAGGCGGCGAATTCCTCGCCCATCAGAAAGCCCGTTACCGGGTGGATCGGGTGGTTCGCGCGCGGTTCGCCGCTGTTGTAGGCCGACACCATGCCGAAGTTGAAATAGATGAAGCCGTACTGCTGGCCGCTGCGCTGGATGAGGGCGGCTACCTGACTCTTGATGTCCGCGCCGGCTCCCTGCAGGGCGTCCATAGCGATTTTGACCGGATGGCCGTCCTCGCCCAGGAAGGTCAAGGACCAGGGCAGCGACGTCTCCATGATCTCGGTGATCAGCTCAGCTGTCGGCTGCTCGAAGACGTTCGGAATTTGCACCAGACCGTCACGCGCATAAGTCTCCGCATACTTCTGAACGTCGAGTGCGGGGTTCAGGCGAAGGGTCGGCTGGGACATGGGCTAGCTCGCTCCGACGACGCAAGATTGCGCCGATATTGTTCATTAGGGCAGGGCGCGCGATGTGGCTATGAGCAATGAACTCGCTCCTGGCGCCGTCTCTACGGAAAGGCGGACGGCCTGGCCGGTCGATATCCTGCGATCTCGGAAATGAACCGGCCAGGCGAGTACTCAGCCTTCCCCGAACACCCGCTCGAAGATCACGTCGACGTTCTTGGTGTGGTAGCCGAGGTCGAACAGGGCTTCGAGCTGGTCGTGGGGCAGGGTGACGCGGGCGTCGGCCTTCAGGAAGTCGATGAAGGCGCCTTCGCCGCGCCAGACCTTCATGGCGTTCTCCTGAACCGCCGCATAGGCGTCCTCGCGCGAGACGCCCGCCTGGGTCAGGGCCAGCATGACCCGTTGCGAGAAGACCAGGCCGCCCAGGCGGTCGAGGTTCTTCTGCATGTTCTCAGGGTAGACGTTCAGGCGCTCGATCACGCCCGCCAGACGGTGCAGGGCGAAGTCCAGGTGGATGGTGGCGTCCGGGCCGATGCCGCGCTCGACCGAGGAGTGGCTGATGTCGCGCTCGTGCCACAGGGCGACGTTCTCCATCGCCGGGGTCACGGCCGAGCGGACCAGACGGGCGAGGCCGGTCAGGTTCTCGGTCAGGATCGGGTTGCGCTTGTGCGGCATGGCCGACGAGCCCTTCTGACCCTTGTCGAAGAACTCCTCGGCTTCGAGGACTTCGGTGCGCTGCAGGTGGCGGATCTCGACGGCCAGACGCTCGACCGAGGAGGCGACGACCCCCAGGGCGGCGAAATAGGCGGCGTGGCGGTCGCGCGGGATCACCTGGGTCGAGACCGGCTCGACGCTGAGGCCCATCTGGTCGGCGACGTATTGCTCGACGGCCGGATCGACGTTGGCGAAGGTGCCGACGGCGCCCGAGATGGCGCAGGTGGCGATCTCTTCACGGGCGGCAGTCAGGCGGCGCTTGGCGCGCTGGAACTCGGCGTGATAGCCGGCCAGCTTGAGGCCGAAGGTCACGGGCTCGGCGTGGATGCCGTGCGAGCGGCCCACGGTCGGGGTGTATTTGTGCTCCTTGGCGCGGGTCTCCAGCGCAGCCAGGACGCGGTCGACGCCGCCCAGCAGCAGGTCGGTCGAGCGCGCCAGCTGCACCGCGAAACAGGTGTCCAGCACGTCCGAAGAGGTCATGCCCTGGTGCAGGAAGCGGGCTTCCTCGCCGACGATTTCGGCGACGTGGGTCAGGAAGGCGATGACGTCGTGCTTGGTGGTGCGCTCGATCTCGTCGATGCGGTCGGCGTCGAAGGTCGCGTCCTTGCCGTTGGCCCAGATGGCTTCGGCCGATTCCTTCGGGATCACGCCCAGCTCGGCCATTTTCGTGGCGGCGTGGGCCTCGATCTCGAACCAGATCTTGTACTTGGTCTCTTGCGACCAGATGGCGACGGCGTCGGGGCGGGAATAGCGCGTGATCATGGTTGGGTCGTGTCGGTCCAGAGGGGCGGGGAGTCAAGACGGCGGGCGGCGATGTCGGTGTTAAAGCCCTTCTCCCCTTGTGGGAGAAGGTGGGCGCCGGAGGCGCTCGGATGAGGGGTGTCGACGCGGCGTTGCGAAAAAGAGGCGCGGGCTGAGGGGGCTGAAAATTTCAGCTGTGACGCAAACACCCCTCATCCGTCAGGCTCCGCCTGCCACCTTCTCCCTCAAGGGGAGAAGGAAAAAAGAGAGTCCAATTCGTCTGAATCGTCTGAAATCCCCTGTGGCTGACAGGGCAGTCTGGCACAGGCGCCGGGGTAGGCTGGCCGATTGTCGGAAAAATCAGAGGGCGCGCGTCAGGAAGGCGGTGAAGCCCGCCTCGTCCTCGAACCGGGCGGCGACGGGCCAGGCGGCGACGGCGGCGCGCTGGTCCGGGGTCAGGCGCACCCAGTCCTTTTCGGTGGTGACGAGGCCTGCGTCGTAGACGGCGGCGCGGTCCTTTAGGAAGGCGAAGTCGCGCTCGGACAGGGCGGCGTGGTCGGGGAAGGGGACGAAATCCTTCAGGTCGCAGCCTGCGGCGATCAGGGACCGCTCGACCTTCCACGGTTTGGCGATGCCGGCGAAGCCGACCTGAGGGCCGGGCGGGGGCGGGGCGGCGGCTTCCAGCCGGGCGATGAAGACGGGCAGGTCGCCGAAGACCTCCAGAAGTTCGGGATCGGCGGCGTCCAGATCGGTCGGCAGCATGACGACCACGCCGTCGGCGCGGGCCAGCCCGGCCTTCAGCGGCTCGCGCATCGGGCCGGAGGGGAAGACCGAGCCGTCGCCGAACGGCCATTCGTCGCCGCGCGTCTCGCCGTCGACCACGATCAGGCTGAGGGTCTTCTTCAGCGCCGGGTTCTGGTGGCCGTCGTCCAGCACGAGGGCGGAGACGCCGTCAGCCGCGGCGGCGCGGGCGCCCGCCACGCGATCCCGCGCGATCCAGGCGGGGGCGTCTTGCGCCAGCATCAGGGGTTCGTCGCCGACGTCCGCGGCTGAGTGTTGGGTCAGGTCGACGCGGACAGGGCCTTCCAGCCTGCCGCCATAGCCGCGCGACAGGGCGGCGGCCTCGACGCCTTGAGCGCGCAGCAGGCGCAGCGTCTCGCGCGCGACGGGCGTCTTGCCCGAGCCGCCGACGGTCAGATTGCCGATGGAGATGACCGCCGCGCCCGGATCGACCGGCGTGGCGCGGGCGATCTTGCGCGCCGTGACGCCCGCCCACAGCCATGAGGCGGGCTTGAGCATCATTCGCGTCATCGGGGCGTGGCGGCGGTCGCGGCTGTACCACCAGCGGGGGGTGTTCAGTTTCATAGGCGCCTGCGTGAAGGGGCGGCGGGCAGGTGGGTCTGGAGCGCCAGCCACAGGCGGTCCAGCCCGGCGGCGGCGGCCTCTGCCGAGCGCCGGGCGCGCTCGCCCATGTCGCGGGCGGCCTCGGGATCGGCCAGCATGGGGCCGACGACCGAGGGCAGTTCGGCGGGCGACAGGACGGAGACGAGGCCGCCCGCCTGTTTCAACATCCGGGTCACGGCCTGCCAGTTGCTGGCGTCCGGGCCGGTGACGATGGGCTTGGCGAGGCGCGCAGGCTCCAGCGGGTTGTGGCCGCCGACCGACCCGCCGCCCAGCGCCGGGGCGAAGGAGCCGCCCATGACCACCACATCGGCCAGCCGCAGGAACAGGCCCAGTTCGCCCAGGGTGTCGGCCAGGTAGATGTCGGTCTGGTCGCAGATCGGCTGGCCCTGACTGCGCCGGGCGAAGCCGTAGCCGTCGTGGCTCAGGGCCTCGGCGATGGCGTCGGCGCGTTCCGGATGGCGTGGCACGACGATCAGGAACAGGCGGTCGGCCAGGTGATCCAGCGCGCCGACGATGGCCATTTCCTCATGCTCATGGGTGCTGGCGGCGACGACGACGGGGCGGTCGTCGATCAGAGCCGACAGGCGGGCGAACTCGCCCTTGTCATAGGGCAGGGGCTCGCCGGACAGTTTCAGGTTCACCTGACCGTCGACGCGGGCGCCCAGCGCGGTCAGGCGGTCGGCGCTGTCCTGATCCTGAGGCCAGACGTGAGAGAAGCCGTTCATCAGGGCGCGGGCCATGCCGGGTGCCTTTTTCCAGCCCTGCGCCGTCTTGTCGGTGATGCGGGCGCTGACCAGAGCCAGCGGCACGCCGCGCTTTTGGGCCGTGGTCAGTAGGTTAGGCCACAGCTCGCTCTCGACGAAGACGCCGACATTGGGCCGCCAGTGGTCGAGGAAGGCGGCGACCGCCGAGGGGGCGTCCACCGGGGCGAACTGGTGGATGACGCCGCGCGGCAGGCGCGTCGCCAGCACCTGCGCCGAGGTCAGGGTGCCGGTGGTGACAAGAACCGTCACGTCGGGGCGGTCCTTGCGGATGCGCTCGGCCAGCGGAAGGATGGACAGGGCCTCGCCGACGCTGACGCCGTGGATCCAGACCAGAGGTCCGTCGGGCCGCGCCATGCCGGGCAGGCCCAGCCGTTCGTCGACGCGGGCGGGGTCTTCCTTGCCTTTCTTGACGCGGGCGTCCAGCAGGCGCGGGGCCAGCGGCTCCAGCAGGCGGGTCAGCAGCTGATAGGCGATCAGGGCGGGGCTGAAGGACACGCTCAGACGCGCTCCAGCCCGGTGATGGCGTCGGCGCGGGCCTCGACGGCGGTCAGGCGGGCGGTCCAGTCGGCTGTGACCTCGGCCAGGTCGGCGCCTGCAGGATACCAGGCCTTGTCCCAGACGACGGCGCCCTTGCCGAACGGCAGGGGCAGGATCGCCTTGTCCCAGCTGTTCAATCGGATCGCCGGCCTGCACGACAGGCCGATGAACAGAACCGGCGCGCCGGACATCTTCGCCATCAGCGGCAGGCCCTCGGCCATCTGGCGGGCCGGGCCGCGCGGACCGTCCGGCGTGATGGCCAGACCGCCGACCTTCAACTGTTTCAGCCCGTCGCGCAGGGCCTGGGCGCCGCCCTTGGACTGTTTGGCCTTGTCCTTGTTGGAGGAAGAGCCGCGCACGGCGGGAATGCCCAGGCGGCCCACGGCCTTGGTGAAGAACTCGCCGTCAGGGCTGAGGGAGACCAGACCCTTGACCGGCTGCGCCCGCTTCATGGGCCAGGAGGCAGGGCCCAGGGCGAGGCGCGAGTGCCAGAAGGCGCACAGCACGCCGCCGCCGTCGGCCCAGACCTCTTCGGCGACCTGTTCGTTCTCGTGCGTCCAGCGGATGGTGGCGTAGCAGAAGCGCATCCACTCGGACAAAAGCCAGGCGGCGGCGTTCTGGATGATCGGATTGCGAAGCGGCCTCATGCGCCGGTCTCGTCGGGCAGTTCAGCCAGCGGGGGCAAGGCGATCGGATCGCTGTCCAGCGACTGCTGCCGGGCCAGACGGGCGTAGAGGCCGCCGCGCGCGACCAGGGCGTCGTGGGTTCCTTCCTCGACCACGCGGCCGCCCTCGATGACGTAGATGCGGTCGGCGTTCTTCACCGTCGACAGGCGGTGGGCGATCATCAGGGTGGCGCGGCCATCCATCAGCCGCTCCAGCGCGGCCTGAACCAGGGCCTCGCTCGCGGTGTCGAGGGCGCTGGTGGCTTCGTCCAGCAGCAGGATGGGCGCGTCCTTCAGGAAGGCGCGGGCGATGGCGATGCGCTGGCGCTGGCCGCCGGACAGGCGGGCGCCCGCCTCGCCCACGCGGGTGGCGTAGCCGTCGGGCAGGGCGGCGATGAAGTCGTGGGCGGCGGCGGCGCGGGCGGCGGCCACGATGTCTTCGGCCGTGGCGCCGGGGCGGCCATAGGCGATGTTGGCGGCGATGGTGTCGTCGAACAGGAAGGGTTCCTGCGTCACCAGGGCGATGTGGTCGCGCAGGGACGACAGGCTCAGCTCGCGGATGTCGCGGCCGTTCAGCGTCACTCGGCCGGCCGTCACGTCATAGAAGCGCGGCAGCAGGCTGAGGATGGTCGACTTGCCGCCGCCCGAGGGGCCGACCAAGGCGATGGTCTCGCCCGGCGCGACGTGCAGGCTGACGTCCGACAGGGTCGGGGCGGACCCGTCCTCGTCGGCGCGATAGGCGAAGGAGACCTGCTCCAGGGCGACGGTGACGGGGCCGGGCGCGACCTGGGCGGCGTCGCTGGCCTCGCGGATCTCGGGCTCGATGTCCAGGGCGGCGAACAGGCGGCGGGCGGCGGTGAAGCCTTCGCTCAGCACGGTCGTCAGGTTCGTCACCTGACGCAGGGCCTGGCCCGCCAACAGCAGCATGCCGATGAAGGAGGCGAAGGCGCCCACCGTCATATGACCCCGGCTGGCGCTCCATCCGGCATAGGCCATGACGGCGGCGACGACGCCGTAGGCGACGATGTCGCTGGCCGGACCCGCGAAGGCGCGGCTGTCGGCGCCCTTGATGACGTGGCGCTGGCGGCGGTCGATGACGGTGGAGACGCGGGTTTCCTCGGCCGCCTCGCGGTTTTCGATCTTGATGACGCGGACGCCGTCCAGATTCTCCATCAGGGCGCTGGACAGGGCTTCGGTCTCGACCATGGCGCCGTGGGCGGCCTTCCTCGACTTCTTGCCGAAGCGACGGATGATCCAGCTGACCAGAGGCACGCCCAGCAGGACGATCAGCGTCAGCGGCAGGTCGATGAAGCCCATGGCGACGATGACGCCCAGCAGCATCAGGGCGTTCTGGGTGTAGTTGACCACGCCCGAGGTGAAGGCCTCGCGCACCAGATTGGCGTCGAACAGGACGGAGGAGACGAACGTCCCCGAATGCTGGCTGCGCAGGCGCGACAGGTCGGCCCGGATCATGCCCGAGAACAGCTGTTTCTGGATGTCGCCGACGATGCCGTGGCCCAGCCGGTTCACCAGCGCCGCCTGACCCGCCATGGCCAGCGAGCGGATCACCGCCACGGCGATGATGAACAGGGGGATGGCGATCAGCACCTTGTCCGCCGGGATGGTGACGGTGTTCCAGATGGTCACGGGGCCTGCGTGCTTGCCGAACAGCAGGTCGATGGCCGGTTCCAGGAACTTCAGCAGCAGGGCCGTCAGCCCGCCCGACACGCCCGCCAGCAGCATGGAGGCGAAGAAGGCCGGCTTGTGCCGCGACAGATACTCGCGCCAGATGCGGGCGAGCAGAGGCCGCAGCGGCTCGCGGGCGTCGGCATGGGGGACGGGAACGGTCATCGGCCTTCGGTCGAACGGCTGAGGCGTCAAGTCAAGCGGCCGCGCGCGAGAGAGACGGCCTTGGACGGGTGACGCCGGGTGCAAACGGCGCTATCTCGCCGTCATGGGGCGCTACGATCTGACTACGCCGTTCGGCCGTTTCAAGGCGCATTGGTCCTATTTCTGGAAGGACCACGCCTTCCTGCGCACGGCGTTCACCAACGCCCACTGGCTGGGACCGGATCTGGTGCGGACCAATCAGCCGTCGCCGCGCCAGCTGGCCTGGTGGAAGCGGCAGGGAATCCGCACCGTCGTCAATCTGCGCGGCCAGAGGGACGAGGCCTATTACTGGCTGGAGAAGGACGCCTGCGAACGGCTGGGCCTGACGCTGATCGATGCGCCGCTGGATTCGCGCGATCCGCCGGGCAAGGACCGGGTGCGCCGGGCCAAGGCCCTGTTCCAGACGATGGAATATCCGGCCCTGATCCACTGCAAGTCAGGCGCGGACCGGGCGGGAATGATGGCGGTCTTCTATCGCCACTTCCACCTGGGCGAGCCGATCTCGGCGGCGATGGAGGAACTGGGCAAGCGCACCCTGCACAGCCGCGAGGGGCTGACCGGCGTGCTGGACTATACGCTGGAGAAATACGTCGCCGAGGTCGAACCCAGGGGCGTCAGCTTCGAGGACTGGGTCGAGAGCGACGCCTATGATCCCAAAGCGATCCGCGCCGAGTTCAAGGCCGGCTGGTGGGGCAAGCTGGTCGTCGACCGCCTGTTGAAACGCGAATAGGCCTCAGCCCCAGGGGCCGCGTCCGGCGGCGGGCGGCGGGGCGTTGCGCGCCGCCTGTTCCTTCTTCCAGCGCTTGATCTGACGGACGTGATCGCGTTGGCGGGCCAGGACGATCAGCCATAGCGCCAGGACGGCGATCAGGGAGACCACGCCGAAGATCTGCTGGCCGTCCAGCGTCTGGCCGAATAGCGTCAAGGTCTGCGGTCCCGATCAGAAGGGGTGAAGGGGTCGTTCCAGGCGGTGTCCTGATCCTCGCCGGGGCGGGCGACGTGCGGCGGCCCCTTGCGCACGACCCACACGATCGCCGCCACGGCGACGACCACCAGAAGCAGGACGATGAGGGTCGGCAGCATGGCGAATCCTGTTCATGACAAAGGCGACTGATGAGAAAGCGCATCAGCCGCCTCTGCGGTTCCTGAACAGCGGCGTGATGACGCCGTGAATGCTCGATCAGGCGTCGGTGCGCGGATCGATCAGCTTGTGCGCGTGCAGGATGAAGTAGCGCATGTGGGCGTTGTCGACGGTCGCCTGGGCGCGGGCCTTCCAGGCCTTCTTGGCTTCTTCGTAGTTGCCGAAGGCGCCGACGAACTCGACCTGCGACAGGTCGCGGAAGACGGGCTCGGCCGGGTGGCGCATCTCGCCGCCGATGACGAGGTGAAGCAGTTGGGGATCGTGAGAGTCGGCCATGGAGAGGGGGTCCATTGCGGGAGGAATGTCAGATGGCCAGCGGGATAGGCGCTGTGCGCCTCACGATCAACGGGTGAAGGGCCGGCGCGGCGCATATCAGGCTGGTTTGACGCGGATCGGGGCGATTAAAGCGCCACGGACGGCCCATATGATCGCTGACCTTGGCCCCGGCCTCTTCGGCGATCAGGGCGCCGGCGCAGACGTCCCAGTCCCATTTGGGGCTGATGGCGATGGCCGCATCGAAGGCCCCCGCCGCTACAAGCGCCATGCGATAGGCCAGGGCGTTGCGCTTGGAGAAGCGCATCGAGGGCCAGGGTTCGTCCCATTCGCGCGCCTCCATCAGCCGGGCGTCGGCCAGAAGCTCGGCGTCTTCCAGGTCGTCGGTGTCGGAGGCGCTGATGGGCCGCCCCTGAAGACGGGCGCCGCCGCCGAGCGTCGCCTCGAACACCTCGTCCATCATCGGGGCGTGGATGACGGCGGCGACGGGGCGGCCGTCCTCGACCACGGCGATGGGCACGCACCACCACGGCTTGTTCTTCATGAAGGCGACGGTGCCGTCGATCGGATCGACGACGAAGATGCGTTTCTTCGACAGGCGCTCCGTGCTGTCGGCCGTTTCCTCGGACAGCCAGCCGTAGTCGGGGCGGGCGGTCAGCAGCGTATCGCGCAGCAGCTGGTCCACCGCCAGATCGGCGCTGGTGACGGGCGAGCCGCCGTCCTTGGACCAGACCTTCAGCCCGGCTGCGCGGTGTTCGAGCGCCAGCCGACCGGCGGCCAGGGCCGCGTCGCGGATCAGGGCGAGGTCGGCGGCCCAGAGCGCTGAAGAGGGGTCGCTCATTTGCCCGCGATCGCCACCTTGTCGAACAGCAGGGAGGGGCTGTTGAACGCGCCGCGGAACTCTAGGTCGCCCGCGCGCTGCAGGCGGGCGTAGAGCTCGATCAGATTGCCCGCCACGGTGACTTCGCTGACCGGATAGGCGCGCTGGCCGTTCTCGAACCAGAAGCCGGACACCCCGGCCGACCAGTCGCCGGTGTTGCCGTTCAGCGAGGGGCCGAACATGGAGGTGATCAGAAGGCCCGTCCCGGCCTGCGCCATCAGGGCGTCCAGATCGCCTTCGCCCGGCGCCAGGTGCAGGTTGTGGGTCGAGACGCCCGACGGCCCCGCCAGCCCGCGCGAAGCGTGGCCGGTGGTCTGCAGGCCCAGCTGGGCCGCCGAGGCGGTGTTCAGCAGCCAGGTGGTCAGGACGCCGTCCCTGACGATTTCGCGCCGCTCGACCGCCACGCCCTCGTCGTCGAAGGGGGTGGAGCCGAGGCCGCGCGGGCGGAACGGGTCGTCGATCAGATCGACGCCGGTCGGCAGGACCGCCTGGTTTAGCTTGTCCTTCAGGAAGGAGCTGCCGCGCGCGATCGACGGGCCGGAAATGGCGCCCAGCAGCGGCGACAGCACCTGGGTCGCCACGCGGTTCTCGAAGATGACGGGGGCGGTGGTCGAGGCGATCTTGCGCGGGCCGACGCGGGCGACGGCGCGCTCGCCCGCCTTCAGGCCGATGGAGGCGGCGTCCGGCAGGTCGGACAGGTGGCGCACGGCGCGGCTTTCGCCGCCGCGCTCCATGGCGCCGTCCTTTTCGGCGATGACGCCGACGCCCAGAGAGAAGGCGCTGCCGCGATGGCGGCCGTCGAACCCGTGCGAGGTGACGAGGCGCCACTCGCTGGCCGACCAGGAGGCGTGGCCGCCCTCGGATTTGGACACGCCCGATACGGCGAGGGCGGCGGCCTCGGCCTCGGCGGCGGCGGCTTCCAGCGCCTCGGCCGAGCGTTCGGCGGGGTCATACAGGTCGAGGTCGGCGTGCGGCGCGGCGGCCAGCCGGTCCTGCGGCGCGAGAGACGCATAGGGATCTTCCGGCGCCAGCTTGGCCATCGCCACGGCGCGCTCGACCAGACGGGCGCGGGTGGCGTCGGACAGGTCGGAGGCGGACACCGTCGCCTGACGCCGCCCGATGAAGACGCGCAGGCCCAGATCGCGGGCCTCTTCACGCTCGACGTCTTCCAGCGCGCCGTTGCGCACGCCGACGGACAGGGAGGCGCGATGGGCGGACACGGCCTCGGCCGCATCGGCGCCGGCCTTCAGCGCGGCGGAGATCAGATCGTTCAGGATGTCGGGGGAGGGCGTCTTATCGGACATGCCCCGATATGGCGGAGGGAAACAGGGCGCGCAACCGTTCTGACCCTCTCCTGATGGGAGAGGGCTTGAGCCTCCAAGAGCGTAGCGATTGGCTAAGGCGACCCGAAGGACGGCGCGTAGCAGCCAAAGGGTGAGGGTTCGCGGGTGAGGTCGGCCGCAAGGCCGTGGCGCGGCGGCTTACGCCGACTGACGGGACAAGCCCCTCACCCTTTCGCTTGGCGGATCGCCTTGCGGCTCTCCGAAGCTCAAGCCCTCTCCCGCCGGGAGAGGGTTGGGTTTTTGCCTATAGGATCGACCACGCGATCAGGCTGAGCGCCGCGACCAGCAGCGCCAGCCAGGTCAGGATCATGCCGACCGAACGGCCCAGCGACGGGCCTTCCTGGAACAGCAGGCCCAGGGCGTGGATCACCCGCCCGGCGAACAGCATCCCGCCGACCGCATGGATCAGCATGGCCGGGGCGCCGAGGAAGGCCAGCAGGATCAGGCCGCACATCCCGGCCGGGATGTACTCGGCCGCATTGGAGAAGGCGCGGGTGGCGCAGACCAGTTCGCGCACCCCGCCGTCGCCGAACTCGACCAGATGCTGACGACGGCGCCGCACCACCACGCCCGACAGGACGAACAGCAGCAGGATCAGCAGACCGCCCCACAGGGCTGCGGCCTGAATGGTCGGGATCAGGCTCAATTCTCACGCCCCACGGGATAGAGGCGATAGCGCTGGTCGTAGAAGGGCGTGCGCTCATAGAACCAGGCCAGACGCGCATCGCCGTCGGCGGCGAAGGCGGGGTCGGCGGCCAGCTTGGCCTCGAATTCGGCCTTCAGCGCCGGATCGGCGGCCAGCATCTTTTCGGCCAGAGGCGCGATGGCGTAGGCCTCGATGTATTCGACGCGGTTCAGCACCTCGGGGAACATTCCCCAGGCGAAGAAGCTCTCGTTCGACTGCGGCTCCAGCAGCAGGATGGCGACGTCGCCCATCGGCTGATCGGTCGGCACGCGGACGGAGCCGACGGGGAAGGTCCAGTCGTGGGCCTCGGGCCGGACCTCGCTGACCGAGATCGGCACATGGCCTTCGTTGGTGCGGGCCGACACCTTGGGATCGACAAGGCGCAGCATGTCGACGGCGACGGTGCGGGGGGCGTCCAGCGTCTCCATCTGCACGCCGTGGACGCGCAGGCGCTCGATCACGTCCTGACGATAGGACGGCACCCAATAGGCGCTCGGCCGCTTCAGCGTCAGCGTCGGGTGCGAGCCGTAGAAGGGCATGGGCCACAGTTCCGCGTCCGGCTGGCCCAGCCAGCGGATTTCGGGGCGGCCCGAGGCGATGCTGTCGAAGGTCTCATAGCGGATGCCCTTGAAGGGGCGGGTGTGCGAGGGCGTGTCGTCGCTGTCGAAATTGGCGGGCAGTTCGGCGGGACGCAGGGCGCGGTCGGCGGCGATGGCGGCGCGCAGGTCGACGGACTTTTCGGCCAGCAGCTTCAACGCCTGTTCGAGGAAGACGTAGGTGCCCAGCACCCGCTGTTCGTGCGGCTTCAGGCTGTGGTTCTCGATAAGAATGGTCGGGACGTGCGCCGCCGAACCCCAGCCGTTCGAGAAGCGCTCGCCCAGACCGCCGTCGTTCAGCCCCTTCTTCGGATCGCGGTCGTCGATGGCGAAGACCAGTTCGCCGGGGATGTGGCCTTGGGCTTCCAGCGCCGCATACATGGCGGGCTTGAAGGCGGCGTCCAGCCATGAGGCGATGGCCGGGCTGCGGCTCCAGACGCCGTCCTCGCCGTTGTAGCCGAAGGTGACGTCGTATTGATAATCGATGCCGTCGGTGACGTGGATGTCGACGTAGAGGTCCGGCTGATACTTGTGGATCAGGCCCATGACGGCCTGCATCTCGGCCTGATCCAGCTTCATGAAGTCGCGGTTCAGGTTCTGGTTGGTCGCCGTGTGGCGCCAGCCCTGGATGCGCGGCCCGCGCTGGTTGGGGCGCGAATAGGCGCCCGCGCGCTCGTGCCCGTCGACGCTGAGGATCGGGATCAGGATCAGGTTGGCGCGGTCCAGCAGGCCGTCCTTGCCGTAGAAGGCGATGTCGCGCAGCAACATCATTCCCGCGTCCTTGCCGTCGATCTCGCCCGGGTGGATGCCCGCTTGAGCCAGCAGGACCGGCTTGGACGGATCGAAGGCCGCGCCGTCCTTGGAGGCGATCACGGCGTAGATCGGCCGGCCTTCCGGCGAGGTTCCGAACTGTTCGATGCGGATCAGGTCGCTGGCGGCGTCCAGCCGGTCGAACCAGGCGCGGGTGTCGGCGTAGTTGGGCGAGAAGTCATGCGCCGCATCGGCCTCGAACGCCGTGACCCAGGGATCGGCGGCGCCTCGCAGCAGGGCGCGGCTGGGGCCGTCCCAGGCGGGAGCGGGCGGCAGGAAGGCCTGGTCCCACGGGGCTTCGTTGGGAACGGAAGCGGACGGGGTCTGGGACATGGCGGGGCTCGCGAGACAAACTAGGGCGGCGACGGCCGCTGTGACGAAACGGTCTAGGCGCATAGGCCCTTCGTGATCCGATCACAGCCGTCTGGCAACCCCGGCGCAGTTCGCGAGAAGCGCGTCCGGCCGCGCGTGACGGCCGGACGCAGGGTCGTTACGCGGGCAGTTCCACGCGGTTCATGTTGCCGATCGCGCTGTTGTAGCTGTCCACGACCTGCTCGCGGTAGCCGTCGGCCCCGGTCTGCTTGAAGTCGCGATACTCGCCGATCATGCCGCTGAGGTTGTCGGCGATGCTGTTCAGGGTGGACCGGTTGCGGCTGTCCGAGGGCATCTTGGCCTGTTCCTCGCGCAGCTTGGCGACGGAGGCCTCCAGGTCGGGCAAGAGGCGGTCGGCTTCGGTCTTGTTGTTCTCCATCACCGCATTGGTGAAGAAGTCGGCCTTCTGCATGGCGTCCAGGACGCTGGCCTCGGCGGCGTGGCCGGCCTTGCGCATGGCTTCCATCTTCGCGGCGTTGCTGGCGCGTTGATATTCGGAAAGGGCGGCGTCGAGCGCCTCGATCCCGCTGACGCTGCCCTGATAGGCCTGCATCAGTGCGGGGTGCGCGCCCTTGGCCTTGGCCAGATTGTCTTCGCGATAGGCGCGGGACTCGAAGTAGGGGTCCAACGTGCGCCACTGGGCGAGAAGCGCCTCCAGTTGCGGGATCAGCTTGTCGACCGTCTCATCCGCCTTCTTGCCCTGATTGCCGCCGTTCAGGGCGCGGCCCTGCTTGAGCTTCTCGATCGCCCGTTCCAAATGGGAGATGTTCTCGGGGAAGTGCAGGGTCGCCGAAGCCGAGGCGTTGGGAATATCCAGCTTCTGATACTCGCCGTAGTATTTGGTCACGCCCCAGGGGTCGTCGATCAGCGCGTTGAAGGCGTCGATGTAGAGGCTCATCTTCTCTTGCGTGGCCTCGTTGCCCGCCGCCTGGGCGACCGATTTGGGCGCCGGATTCTCGGCGTTGCCCTTGCTGTCGCCGCACGCCGAAAGGCTGAGCGCGGCGGCGAGTGCGAGCGTGGCGACGCCGGCGCTGGTGCGTGAAATCATATGGATTCCCCTAAGCCGATCAGCGCGCCCCGAGCGTCGCCGTTCCTTCGGCCGGGAAACTGAACGCCGATCAGCCATTTGGGTTCTCTGGCGAGACGAGTTTTTGCAATCGGTTCCTAAAGACCGGTTCTGCGCTTCCAGATCGGCGCACCGTCGCCGGGCAGGCCGAGGCTGTCCCAGATGTCATTGACCCGCTCGACCACGGCCTCGTCCATGCGGATCTCCTCGCCCCATTCGCGCTTGGTCTCGGGCTCCCACTTGTCGGTGGCGTCCAGACCGATCTTGGAGCCCAGGCCGCTCTCGGGAGAGGCGAAGTCCAAGTAGTCGATCGGGGTGTTCTCGATGACGGTGATGTCGCGCGCCGGGTCCATCTTGGTCGAGACGGCCCACATGACGTCCTTCCAGTCGCGGGCGTTGATGTCGTCGTCCACGACGATGATCCACTTGGTGTACATGAACTGCCGCAGATAGCTCCAGCAGCCCATCATCACCCGCTTGGCGTGGCCGGGATAGGCCTTCTTCATCGACACCACGGCGATGCGGTAGCTGCACCCCTCGGGCGGCAGCCAGAAGTCGGTGATCTCGGGGAACTGCTGGCGGATCAGGGGGATGAAGACCTCGTTCAGCGCCTCGCCCAGCACGGACGGCTCGTCCGGCGGGCGGCCGGTGAAGGTGGTCAGATAGATGGGGTCTTTGCGCATGGTGA
This sequence comes from Brevundimonas sp. ZS04, assembly GCF_001956865.1. Taxonomy (NCBI): domain Bacteria; kingdom Pseudomonadati; phylum Pseudomonadota; class Alphaproteobacteria; order Caulobacterales; family Caulobacteraceae; genus Brevundimonas; species Brevundimonas sp. ZS04. Next base: position 10,014 of record NZ_MTHE01000021.1, on the reverse strand, counting down.
TGGCCGTCACCTGGAAGACCGGGAACTTCTCGACCGAGTTGTAGTAGCCGGTGTGGTCGCCGTAGGGGCCTTCGTCCTCGAATTCGTCCAGCAGGACGTGGCCTTCCAGCACGATCTCGGCCTGGGCCGGGACCATCAGCGGCACGGTCTTGCACGGGACCAGCTCGGCCTTGGAGCCGCGCATGAGCCCTGCGAACTGATATTCCGACAGGGTCTCCGGCACCGGGGTCACGGCGGCCAGGATGGTGCCCGGATCAGCCCCCAGAACGACGGCGCAGGGCAGGGGCTCGCGCTTGCCCGCCTTCTTGTGCCGGGCGTAGTGCTGGGCCCCGCCGCGATGGGCCAGCCAGCGCATGATGGCCTTGTCCTTGCCCAGCACCTGCATCCGATAGATGCCCAGGTTGAAGTCGTCCTCGCGGTCGTCCGACGGCCCCTTGGTCACGACCAGCCCCCAGGTGATCAGAGGCGCGGGCTCGCCCGGCCAGCAGCCCTGGATCGGCAGGGCGGTCAGGTCGATCTGATCGCCCTTCAGCACCACCTCCTGCACCGGGGCCTTCTTCACCGTCTTGGGCCGCATGGACATGACGGTCTGGGCCAGCGGCAGCATCTCCATCGCGTCGCCGAGGCCGCGCGGCGGCGTCGGATTGCGCAGGAAGGCCAGCAGTTCGCCGACCTCGCGCAGTTCGCCCGCCGTGGTGCGTTGCTTGCCCTCCAGCGTCACGCCCATGGCGACCCGCTTCACCGTGCCGAACAGATTGGCCAGGCAGGGAATGGGGCTGATCGTGCCGTCGGGCATGACCGGCTTTTCGAACAGGACGGCCGGACCGCCGTTGCGAAGAAGGCGGGTCTGGATCTCGGTCATCTCCAGATGGGTGGAGACGGGTTCGGACACGCGGACCAGTTCGCCGTCGGCTTCGAGGGTCGCAAGAAAATCGCGCAGGGACTTGTAGGCCATGCGCTGACGCTTAGGCGGACATGCGCCGTCTGTCACGCGTCGGCGATCAATAGGCCGGGGCGTCGGACACCAGCGCCCACACCGGCAGGCGCAGGGCGCGGGTGGCGGCGTCCAACTGGGCGGAATCCAGATGCTCGCGGCCCGCCTCGACCCGGCGCAGGGCCTCGGGCGTCAGGTCGATGGCGGCGGCCAGGTCGTCGAAGGCCACGCCGCGCCGGTCGCGCCAGCGGCGGATGCGCGCGCCGACGACGGCGTCCATCGGATCAATCCCCGGAAAGCCCAGAACCGAACCCATGACGTCCTCCTCGGCGCATGCGCCCCAGAACCGTGTCGGATCAGGCATCCTGATCCCATTGGAAGGCCTCGTCCAGCCAGTCGCCGATGCGGCCGTCGGGGCGGGCCTGCGCGCTGATCCTCGCCATTTCGTCGGTCGACAGCTCAAAGTCGAAGATGCCGAAGTTCTCGGCCGCGCGGCTTTCCTTGGCGGTGCGCGGAATGGCGATGACGCCCTGCTGGATGATCCAGCGCAGGGTGATCTGGCCGTTGGTCTTGCCGTGCGCCCTGGCGATTTCGCCGATCACGGCGTCGTCGGCGATCTTGCCCTGGGCCAGCGGCGACCAGGCGGTGATGGACGACCCTAGATCGCGCGCCGTCTCGATCAGCGTCTTCTGCGACAGATAGGGGTGGTATTCGACCTGATTGGTGATCAGCGGCGCGCTCGACAGGGCGGCGGCCTCGCGGAACAGGGCCGAGGGGAAGTTGGACAGGCCGATGTTCCTGGTGAAGCCTTTTTCCTTCGCCTCGTTCAGGGCGCCGATGGTTTCCGCCAGCGCGGGCGTCGGCTTGGGCCAGTGCAGCAGCAGCAGGTCCGGCGTCAGACCCAGGCTGAGGGCGGACTCCTCGGCCTGACGCAGCAGGGCGTCGTGCTGGAAATGCTCGACCCAGATCTTGGTGGTGACGAAGATGTCGTCGCGCGTGACGATCCCTTCGGCCACGGCGTCGGCGATGCCGTCGCCGACCGCCTTCTCGTTTTTGTAGATCCAGGCGGTGTCGATGTGGCGATAGCCGGTGCGCAGAGCTTCGCGCACCATGCGGCGGGCGTCGTCGGCCTCCAACTGCCAGGTGCCGAAGCCGAGCAGGGGAATCTCCACGCCCGAGGCGGTCACGGTCGGCTGGTCGGAATAGGGCATGGGGAGGCTCCGGTGGGACGATGAGCCTGGGATATAGGCGCCGGCTCAGGCGTCGCCATTGTCCAGCCAGTGGAAAATCTGGTCCCACAACGGCTCCATCCCCTTGCGGAAGGCGCCTTCGTGGCCGATGCGCCGCGCGCCGAAGTCGCCGGGCGCATGGACGCTCATGTCCGAGCGGGCTTTGGGATAGACGCTCAACAGATCGCGCGCGGTGCTGGGCGTGGCGATAGGGTCGTCGGTGAAGATCCATGAGCGGATCGGCGCGGTCACGGCCTCATAATGATGCGGCCGCAGGCTGGTCTCCAACTCCTTGGAGAAATACGCGCGCTTCAGGCACCAGCGCCGCCAGGTGGTGAAGACGCCGCGCGGCAGATCGGTCCCGGCCCACAGGCCGCCGCCCTTGATGTAGCCGTGCCGCATCAGGCTGAACGGGCCGAAGCCCAGCCAGAAGAACATCTCCATCGGATTGTAGCTGCGATGGTGCCCGCCCCACCAACCTGTCCCGACCGAGACGAAGGCGTGCCGCTCGATCCGGTCGTGATTGGGCATGAAGCCGAGGAAATGGCCGCCGACGCTGTGGCCGACATGGACGACGCGCAGGTCCGGCGCCGCCTCGATCAGGGCGTCCAGGGCGGCGGGCATGTCCAACCGTCCCCAGTCGGGATAGTCGATGGTCGAGCCCTTCAGATCATCCGGCCGCGACCCGGCGATGCCCCGGAAGTCATAGGTCAGCACCGCCGCGCCCCGCTCGGCCAGATAGCGGGCGAACCGCTCGTAAAAGCCCTTGGGGAATCCGGTGCCGGACGAAACCAGCACGGCGAGGCGCGGCTCTGCGGCCGACACCAGCCGCATCGACAGCGGATAACCGTCGGCGGCCGGGGCGATGAAGTCGCGCGTGACGAGATCGGTCATAGGTCCGTCCTGTTTGGAAACGAACTCTAGCCGATTGACGCGGCGTCAGGTCAAGGCTTTGCGGGGGCGGACGCCGTGGTCGGGCCCAGCGCCAGCAGGCCGTCAAACTTGCCATCCTGTTGCGATGCGAGAATGACGCCGCGCGTTTCGGAATCGTCGACCTCGGGAGCGGGTGCGGCGCCGCAGTCGTCACGACACATCCAGGCCTCGCCGCCTTGCTGGGCGACGCTGAGAGACAAGGTTTCCTCAGGCCGGATATGGGCGGCGGCGGGCAGGCCCAGCGGCGAACCCACGCGGCGAATCTTCTCGGCATGGACCCGCCCGACCAGCGCCAGAAGGCGAGAGTGAGGCTGGCCCATGGCCTGATGGCTCCATAGAACCGCCCGATCCATTTCCGCATAGGATTGACGGAAACCTTCGACACGCGGGCTGTTCGGGACTGAGGCGACCACGGTCATATCGGCGGCCTCCCGCAGCATGGCGCGCAATCTCAGCAGTAAGTCCAGCATGGCCTCGCTGCCGCGTCCGTCATGATGGACGAAGGGGCCGTGCGCATAGGCGGCGAGCGCCGCACGCGCTTCGGCTTCGGTGTCGGCCTCCATGAAGGCGTCCAGCGTCGGTTGAAACTCGACCGGATACTCCAGAGAGACGACGACCGGCCCCTGTTCCAGCGCCGCGCAGACCAGATCGGCGAAGGCGGCGGGGGCCTCGACCGTGCCGTGCGTCTCGCCGACGAAAAGATAGCGGACGTCGTCGCGCCAAAGGGCCTCGGACCCGGCGACGGGACGACAACCGTCGGACCAGTCAAAAGCCGATAGCAGACCGGCGGCGATGAGGGCGGCGATCATGGGCGTCTCCTGACTGGGCCGGATCAATAGGCCAGGGCGTTGCCGTCCTTGCGCATTTCGGTGGCGGCGCCGTAGGTCCAGCGGCCCTGTTCGTTGATCTGCTTCATCACGTTCTGATAGCCGCCGAAGCCGCCGTCGGGCGGGCCCAGATCCCAGCCCATGGCGGACAGTTGCTGCTTGGTCGCTTCGGGCACGCCGGATTCAAGATGCAGCTTGCCCACGCCCTCGGCCGGTTGGCCGGTCGGCTCGGACGAGCCGTAGTGCTGCCAGCGCGGGCTGTCGCCAGCTTCCTGCGGGTCGAGGCCGTAGTCGACCATGTTGATGATGATCTGGGCCTGTCCCTGCGGCTGCATGCCGCCGCCCATGACGCCATAGGCCATCCACGGATCTCCGTCCTTGCAGGCGAAGCCGGGGATGATGGTGTGGAAGGGGCGCTTGCCCGGCGCATAGACGTTCGGGTGGCCGTCGCTCAGGGCGAACAGCTCGCCGCGGTTCTGGAACATGAAGCCCAGCGTCCGGCCGTCCGGGCCGTCGGGCGTCAGACCGCCGCCCATGCCGCGATAGTTGGACTGGATCCAGCTGACCATCATGCCGTCGCTGTCGGCGACGCTGAAGTAGGTGGTGTCGCCCTGCGTCGGCGCATCGCCGGGGAAGACGCGGTCCATGACGCGGTCGGGGCGGATCAGTTTCGCCCGTTCGGCGGCGTAGGCCTTGGAGTTCAGCCAGGCGGTCGGGGCCTTGGCGAAGCGCTCGTCGGCGAAGTAGCGGGCGCGGTCCTCGAACGCCAGACGCTTGGCCTCGGCCTGGACGTGGATCGAGGCGGCCGACTGGAAGCCCATGGCCTTCAGGTCGAACTGCTCGCAGATGTTCAGGATCTGGTTGGTCGACAGGCCCTGGGTGTTCGGGCCCAGGGAATAGACCTCGACCCCGCGATAGGTGGTCATCAGCGGCTCGACCCATTCGGTGCGGTGGGCGGCCAGGTCGGCGCGGGTCATCCAGCCGCCGATGCGCTTGAAATAGCGCTCGATGTGGTCGGCGATCACCCCGTCATAGAAGGCGTCGCGGCCGCCCTCGGCGATCATGCGGTAGGTGCGGCCGAGGTCCGGGTTGGCGAAGATTTCCCCCGTTTTCGGCGTGCGGCCGCCGGTCAGCCAGACCTTCTTGCGGTTGTCGTTCTCTTCGATCGTCGCGGCGCTCTTGTCGAAGTTGGCCATGCCGCGTTCGAGATAGTAGGCCACGACTTGCGGCACCGGCACGCCCTGTTCGCACAGTTCGGCGACGGGCAGCAGGACGTCCTTCCACGGCAGCTTGCCGTAGCGCTGGTGCGCGCTCCACCAGGCGTCGACCGTGCCGGGGACATTGACCGTGACGGCGCCGTAGCGGGGCAGGTAGCCGTCCGGCCCGGCCTTGGATCGCGCGGTCGCCAGCGACAGGCCGCGCGGGCTGGCGCCTGAGCCGTTGAAGCCGACGACCTTCTTCTGCGCCGGATCCCACATCAGGCAGAAGGCGTCGCCGCCGATGCCGTTGGCGGTCGGCTCCAGGAAGCCCAGGGCGGCGTTGATGGCGATGGCGGCGTCGATGGCCGAGCCGCCGCGTCGCAGGGTGTCCAGGCCGATCAGGGTGGCGGCCGGATGGGCCGTGGCCGCGGCGCCGTTCGCGCCCCAGACGGTCGAGCGGCCGACGAAGCGCGGCCCGGTGATGCGGTCGCCGATGCCGACGCCGGCGTAGGGGTCTGGCGCAGGGGCGGGCTGGACAGAGGCCGGATTGGCGGAAGGCGTGGCGGCGTTCGGCGCCTGCTGGGCGCTGGCGGCCCCCGCCATCAGGGCTCCGGCGGGCAGGGCGGACAGGAAGGTACGGCGACGCATGATGATTTACTCCCCCTCATTCGAGGCGCGCATTGAGGCTGGAACAGGGGGAGGGCGCAAGCGGTCGATGGCTGACGGGCAAAGAAAAAGGGTCGCCGAGGCGACCCTTTTCCAGACTGTCGATTACCGACCGTCTCAGGTGATGTCTTCGTTCAGGAGGCCGACCTTGTAGAAGCCGTTTTCCTGAAGCTTGTTCATGACTTCCATGAACTGGTTGTACTTCACTTCCGGCTGAGCGCGGACGAAGACGCGTTCTTCACGGCAGTCGGTGGCCACGGCCTGGGCGGCGCACACGTCAGCCGTCAGCTTGGCGATCGTGGTTTCCGTCTCGGCGATGTAGAGCGAGCCGTTTTCCTGAATGGTGATGTAGACCGGCTCTTTCGGCTTCTCGGCGTCCGGCGCCGGCGGCGTCGCGGGCGGCAGGTCCAGCTTGATCGACACGGTAGCCATCGGCGCCGCGACCATGAAGATGATCAGCAGCACGAGCATGATGTCAACGAACGGCGTGACGTTGATGTCCGCGTTCTGTTGCGCCAGCTTGCCGCCGCCACCGCCTGAGGAAAGTTTCGCGCCCATTACGCCCTCGTCTCCATCAAGATCCGCACCCTCCGGCGGACCACACTGAAAGTCTGGCTCGTCTCTTGGCGTCCTGAAGCAGGCTTGTAAAGCCGTCGAATGCGAGGAAATGACGCCGCAGGGGAATAAGATTGCGAATTCGGCGCAGGGCCGCCCTGGCCGCGATCAATTCAGCCCCGGATTCCCGTCTCTGACTCTCAGCCTCGGGCCAGCTTGAGGAATCGCTCGGCCAGGGCCGGGTCGTTCTTGAAGGCGCCGGTGAAGCGGGTGGTGATGGTCGAGACGTGGCGGTGATGCACGCCGCGCGTCGTCATGCACTGGTGCGCCGCATCGACCAGCACGGCCACGCCCCTGGGCTGCAGGTGCGATTCGATGGCGTCGATGATGTCGTTGGTCAGGGTCTCCTGGTTCTGGAGACGGCGTGCGAAGATCTCGACCACGCGCGCCAGCTTGGAGATGCCGACCACCTTCTCGCCCGGCAGATAGGCGACGTAGGCCTTGCCCAGGAAGGGGGCCAGGTGGTGCTCGCAGTGGCTCTCGACCTCGATGTCGCGCAGGATGACCATGTCGTCATAGCCGGTCACGTCCTCGAAGGTGCGCGACAGCTCCTTGCCCGCATCGGCGTCATAGCCGTCGAACCATTCGCCATAGGCGTCGACCACGCGCTTGGGCGTGTCCAGCAGGCCGGGACGGTCGGGGTTGTCGCCGGCCCAGGCGATCAGGGTGCGCACGGCCTCCAGAGCCTGTTCGCGGCTGGGACGCTGCGGCGCCTCATTGGCGACGAGGACGGGCTTGGCGGGGGTGCTGCTCATGAAACGATCCGGCGGCGGCGAGAGCGCCTGTTCAGAATACAAATATATATGGACTTGGGCGCGCGGCCCTGACTGTCTATCAGGCCGCTATATGGGACACCTCCTCAGTCCCGCAAGAAAACTCGCAAAAGACCTGACCCATGGCCCTGCACATCCACGACACCCTGCGCCGTGAAAAGCGCCTGTTCGAGCCGCGCGATCCGAACCGGGTGAGCCTCTATGTCTGCGGCCCGACGGTCTATGACTACGCCCATATCGGCAACGCCCGCCCGCCGGTGGTGTTCGACGTGCTGGTGCGCCTGCTGCGCCGCACCTATGGCGCGGACAAGGTGGTCTACGCCCGCAACGTCACTGACGTGGATGACAAGATCAACGCCAAGGCCGCCAAGGAAGGCGTCGCCATCGGCGAGATCACGGCGCGCTATGAGGCCGCCTATCTGGCCGACATGGGCCTGCTGAACGTCTCGCCGCCCGACATCGCCCCGCACGTCACCGACTACATCGAGGCGATCACCAGGCAGATCCAGGCCATCATCGACGCCGGCTGCGCCTATGCCGCCGAGGGCCATGTGCTGTTCGACGTGTCGTCCTATCCGTCTTACGGCGCGCTGTCGGGGCGCAATCTGGACGACATGATCGCCGGCGCCCGCGTCGAGGTCGCGCCCTACAAGAAGAACCCGCACGACTTCGTGCTGTGGAAGCCGTCCAAGGCGGACGAGCCGTCCTGGCCCTCGCCGTGGGGCGAGGGGCGTCCGGGCTGGCACATCGAATGCTCGGCCATGATCGAGGAGACGCTGGGCCTGCCCATCGACATCCACGGCGGCGGCATCGACCTGGTCTTCCCGCACCACGAGAACGAGATCGCGCAAGGGGTCTGCGCCCACGGCCACGCCCACGGCGAGGAGGCGCACGACGAATACGCCCGCTACTGGATGCACAACGGCTTCCTGACCGTGGACGCCGAGAAGATGTCCAAGTCGATCGGCAACGTCCTGCTGCTGCACGATCTGGTGCAGGCCATGCCGGGCGAGGTGGTGCGCTGGGCCCTGCTGAGCGCCCACTATCGTCAGCCGCTGGACTGGAACCAGACCTTGCTGGAGCAGAGCCGCAAGAACCTGGATCGCCTCTACGGCGCCCTGCACCGCGCGGCCGGGGTCGAGGCGGCGGAGGTCGAGCCGCCGGTCGAGTTCATGAAGTCCATCGAGGACGACCTGAACACGCCGGGCGCCATGGCGGCCCTGTTCGCCCTGTCCAGCGACATCGAACGCGGCATGACGGCGGGCGACGAAGGCGCGGTGGCCGAGGCCAAGGGGCGGCTGATCGCGGCGGCTTCGATCCTGGGTGTGCTTCAGGCCGATCCGGCGGAGTGGTTCTCGGGCGTCGACGAGGGGCTGAAGGCCGAGGTCGAGGGCCTGCTGGAGCAACGCGCCGCCGCCCGCACCGCCAAAAACTGGGCCGAGGCCGACCGCATCCGCGACCGGCTGAACGAACTGAACGTCGTTGTCATGGACGGCCCGCAAGGCGCGACCTGGCGGATGAAGGGCTGAGGCTTCCTTCTCCCCTTGTGGGAGAAGGTGGCAGGCGAAGCCTGACGGATGAGGGGTTGCGGGACGTTAGCCTCGCAATCCTTGCATCCGATTTCGGAGAGACCTCTCATCCAGCCCTGACGGGCCACCTTCTCCCACAAGGGGAGAAGGACGCTATCGCGCCCGGCGGATCAACTCTTCCGCCAGCACGTCGGTCAGATAGCCGTCGGCCGTCCGCCCGTTGGCCTGTTGCCAGCGGCGCAGGGCGGCGCGGGTGTTGGAGCCGATGACGCCATCGACCCCTTGCGTGTCGAAGCCCATGCGGGTCAGGGCCTGCTGGGCGCCGACGCGCTGGTCCCGCGTCAGGGGGCCGTCGTTGGGCCAGGAGGCCTTCAGCGCGGGCTTGCCCGCCACCCCGTCGGCGATCATGCCGATGGCCAGGGCGTAGCTGACCGAGTTGTTGTAGCGGCGGATGACGTAGTGGTTGGGCAGGGCCAGGAAGGCCGGGCCCTTGGCGCCCTGCGGCAGCAGGATGGCCGCGCCCTCGGCCGCCTCGGCGCTGTTGGGCGAGGAGCCGTCGGCCAGACGCACGCCGCGCGCGGTCCAGTAAGACCAGGGATGTTTCGGCCCCTCGGCCTGGCTGTAGTCAAAGTTGGAGGGCAGGGTGACTTCATAGGCCCAGCCCTGACCGCGCTTCCAGCCCGCCTGGGCCAGCAGATTGGCCGCCGAGGCCAGGGCGTCGGCGTCCGAGCCCCAGATGTCGACCTTGCCGTCGCCGTTCTGATCGACGCCCAGCCGCAGATAGTTGTCCGGCATGAACTGGGTCTGGCCCATGGCCCCGGCCCAGCTGCCTTTCAGCCCCGCGCGGTCGCGCTTGCCCGTCACGACGATGTCGAGGGCGTGCTTCAGCTGGTCCTCGGCCCAGGCGCGGCGGCGGCCGTCATAGGCCAGGGTCGCCAGCGAGCGGATGACGTCGAAATCGCCCTGGACCTGGCCGAAGGCGCTTTCCTGCGCCCAGACGCCCAGCAGGATTTCGGTCGGCACGCCGTACTTCTGGGTCACGTCCCACGGCACGCGGTCGACGCGCTGGCGCGCCATGGCGATTCGCGCGGGCGTGGTGGCGTTCTGGATATAGGCCCCGGCGGGGCGCGAGAATTCGGGCTGGTTGCGGTCCAGGCGGATGATGCTGGGGTTCGGCGTCACGCTCTCCAGCTCGCGGGCGTACTCCCATTTGCGGGCGCCGCCGTGGCGCTCCAGGAAGCTCTGTTTCCAGGCGTCGAAGCTGGCGTGGTCGTAGGCCTCGCTGAGGTCCGTCTGGGCGGGCGGGGGC